>DATMYZ010000293.1:0-7227 GCA_035560675.1 Clostridia bacterium | reverse complement strand
GAATATTTGTGAGAGGTGTCCATACATTCGTAAATGACATCAGAAGAAGTGTTTTTACCGAGATTGCCCGACTGGCATATGAGGGCGGTGATTATTCGCGCATTGCCGCGCTGCCTTTTAAAATCATTCCGGGTGAGGTAGCAGCCAACCGAGAAAACATCTTTTTAGAGCGGGCCATTGTTGCCGAACGTCTGCGTCTTGCCATTGGCCTGCCGTTGCGACCGGTGTCGGAGCACGCCCCAGTTGGTGACGGAATCATCGAAAGCGCCATTGCCAGCAAATATTATGATCCACCGCTAGTCAACATTATTTCGTTTGCCTGCAATGCCTGCCCCACCAAACAGGTGCGGGTTACTGATGCCTGTCAGGGATGTATTGCCCACCCCTGCCGCGAGGTCTGTCCAAAGGACGCCGTCAAGACGGTGAAGGGCAATAAAAGCGTTATTGACCAAGCCAAGTGCATTAAATGTGGCAAGTGCATAGAACAGTGTGCATATAACGCGATAATTAAAATTGAACGTCCCTGTGCTGCCGCCTGCGGTATGGATGCGATTGAAAGCGATGAACTGGGCCGAGCCAAAATTGATTATGATAAATGCGTCAGTTGCGGCATGTGCCTTGTCAATTGCCCCTTTTCCGCCATTGCGGATAAGAGCCAAATTTTCCAACTGATTCACGCTATTAAAGAAGGCGACGAGGTTGTCGCGGCGGTAGCACCGGCGTTTGTTGGGCAGTTCGGCGACAAGGTAACACCCCAGAAGCTGATGGCAGCAATGAAAGCGCTTGGCTTTGCCGATATGGTGGATGTTTCGGTTGGCGCGGATCTGTGCACCATTGAAGAGGCACATGATTTCCTTGAAAAAGTGCCCGCTGAGCAGCCCTTTATGGCGACGAGCTGCTGTCCTTCCTGGAGCGTGATGGCAAAGAAGCTGTTCCCTGAGTTTGCGCCCTATATTTCTATGGCGCTCACCCCCATGGTTCTGACGGCCCGCATGGTTAAAAAGACCCGGCCAAATGCCCGCGTGGTGTTTATAGGGCCTTGCGCTGCAAAAAAGCTGGAAGCTTCGCGCCGTACCGTTCGCAGCGATGTCGATTTTGTGCTGACCTTTGAGGAACTGCAGGGCATGTTTGATGCCAAGGGCGTCGATCTTGCCGTCATTGAGCCGGTTGAAACAGATGTGTTTAGTGAATCGACCGGCGCGGGACGGGGCTTTGCGGTATCTGGCGGCGTGGCGGGTGCGGTGGCGCATGCGATTAAGAGCATAGACCCCAACCGTGAAGTGCTGGCGGATTACGCCGACGGCCTGCGCGAGTGCCGCAAGATGCTTTCGTTGGCCAGAGCGGGCAAGCGTAATGGCTATTTGCTTGAGGGTATGGGGTGTCCCGGCGGCTGTGTGGCGGGTGCCGGAACCATTCAACCGGTGTATAAGAGCGCGGCGAATATCTCGCGCTATCAAGAAAAGGCCGCCGAGCAGAACTCGGTTAATTCGCCCTTTGCGGCACGACTGCACGAGCTGGAGGAATAATGCAACATTGGGAGGGATACAGGTTAACGCCTGCATCCCCCTTTTTTTGTCAGCTTTAGCCGAAATAAATTGCCAGCTCTGCCGGTGAGAAAAGAAATCTTTAGATACAAGAAAACCTCCTTTTGCTAAACTAGATGCAGGTTTGCGGACTGCATAAAGAAGCAAAAGGAGGCTTTGTCGTGAAAGATATAGATAGTTTATCACATTTAAAATGGAGATGCCAGTGTTATATAGTGTTCGCGCCAAGAAAGCTGTGTGAGCAGAAAAAGTAAAGGTTATTGAGGCACAGGCATGCCACGACCATATTCACATGCCAGTATGCCCCCTGCCGAACCTAAGTGTGTCATAGTTTGCAGCAACCTTAACGGCAAGAACAGTATGATGATATTTGGTAGACATGCGATCTTAAAATATAAGTATGGGAGCAGACACTTGAGCATACCACCAGTTTAACTGATGGTTTTGATTAGTATTAATAGCATTGCGGCTTATCATGCATGCCCAGTGTCGGCTTAAGCCTTTTTTTGACAGAGCCTATAGCCCCTCGGCGGCGTCCAGTGTTTCTCGGATAGTGGCGATCGAATCAGATTCCTTCGCCATGCGCACCGAAATATAGGGCTTATCGCCAGCGTTGACCAGCACGCGCCCTTTAAGCCGTCCGGCAACGGCGGCGGCCAAGGCGGGGTTGATATGCTCAAAATAGAACAGCATCTGTCCGTTACGCTGAGAAATGTCGCGGATGCCCAGCGCGGCGGCACGGTTGCGCACCAGTGCGACGTCCACCAAGCCTGCGACCGTCTTGGGCGGATCGCCGAAGCGGTCAATCAGCTCGTCAATAATCTCTGCCGATTCAGCTTCGTTCGTGATGGCAGCAATCTTCTTGTAGACATCCAGCCGCAGCGAGAGGCTGTCGATATATTCCTCAGGAATGTGCGCAGCGACGGGAATATCCACCTGGCATTCGGCGCTTTTTTGCACCGGTTCACCCTTTGATTCGGCCACGGCCTCAGATAAAAGGCGCAAATACATCTCGTAACCCACCGCCTCCATATGGCCGTGCTGTTGGGCGCCTAGCACGCTGCCCGCGCCGCGAATTTCCATATCGCGCATAGCGATGCGAAAGCCCGAGCCGAATGCGGTGAATTCCTTAATGGCGTTCAATCGCTTGGCGGCGATTTCGGTTAGTACTTTCATCGGGCGGAAGGTAAGGTAGGCGAACGCCCGTCGGGTTGAACGCCCGACGCGCCCGCGCAGTTGGTAAAGCTGAGAGAGGCCCATACGGTCGGCATCCTCGATGATCAGCGTGTTGCAGTTGGGTACATCGACACCGGTTTCGATGATGGTGGTGCATACCAGAATATCGGTCTCCCGGTCAACGAGCGACTGCCAGATTTTAGAGAGCTGCTCCTCGGTCATTTTGCCGTGCGCCGTCGCAATGCGAGCATCCGGCAGCATCTCGCGCAAACGGGTGGCGCAGCCGTCGATTGATTCGGTGCGATTGTGGAGATAAAATGCCTGCCCACCGCGTCGTAGCTCACGTTTGAGCGCTTCGGCGATGACCAGCCAGTCGTGTTCAAGCACATAGGTCTGCACCGGATGGCGGTCCTGAGGGGCTTCTTCGATGATCGACATGTCGCGGATGCCGCTCATGGCCATTGAGAGTGTGCGTGGGATAGGGGTGGCCGACAGTGTCAGCACGTCTACCGATTCGCGCAGTTGCTTAAAACGTTCTTTATGCGCCACACCAAAGCGCTGCTCTTCGTCGATGACACACAAGCCCAAATCTTTATATTCGACATCCTTTTGCAGTAGGCGGTGGGTGCCGATGACCACGTCAACCTCGCCAGTTTTAAGCTGGCGGATCACCTCGGCCTGTTGTTTGGGGCTGCGAAAGCGTGAGAGCAGCTCGACGCGTATCGGAAAGCCCTCCATGCGCTTGGTAAAGGTCTGGTAGTGCTGCCATGCCAGAATGGTGGTGGGCACTAACACGGCGCATTGCCTGGAATCGTTCACGCATTTAAAGGCGGCGCGCAACGCTACCTCTGTTTTGCCAAAGCCGACATCGCCGCAAAGCAGACGATCCATTGGGCGAGGCGACTGCATATCCTGTTTGATTTCCACAATACAGCGCAGCTGATCATCAGTTTCTTCATAGGGGAAGCGCAATTCAAAATCGCGCTGCCAGTCTGTGTCTTCAGAAAAGGCAAAGCCGACCGCGACCAGACGCTTTTTATAAAGAGCAGTCAGCTCTTCGGCCATATCGGCGACTGCGGCACGGACACGGGCGCGTGTTTTCTGCCACTCAGGTGAGCCTAAGCGTGAGAGTTTGACAATGCCATCCTCTGACTTGCCAATATACTTGCTGACCAGATCAAGCTGAGTGACAGGTACAAACAGCGTATCGGTGCCATGGTAGCGAATTTTAATGTAATCTTTGACAACGCCGAGCACTTCGCGTTTAACAATACCCGAAAACACACCGATGCCATGAGTGGCGTGGACGACATAATCCCCTTCGCTGAGGTCTGAGAGCGAACGGACAGCATCTGACGCCCGCCGTTTTTTAACGCGCTTTGGCGGTGCTGCAGCACGCGCGTGGCTGAGAACGGCAATCTTTTCTTCGGGGTATTCAAAGCCGGCTGAAATGGTCAGGTCGGTCACGGTCACGCCCGCTTGGAAGGCGGGGCTTTCGGCATAAGTGGCATCTACCCCTTCGGCAACGAGGTCGCGTACCAGCGCCTCGCAGCCTCTGCGTGTGGGCAGTAGAACTGTCACAGAAAAACCGCTGTGCAGATAGGGGCGAACATCTTCCAAAAGATGCTCCAGCTCGCCACCCCATGGCGCAAGCGCAAGCGCATGAACATTGAGTAGCCCGCGCAGCCGCAGGTCGGGCACCGAGCGGGCAAAGGTATCTAAAATAACGCTTTTTTTGTCGGCGGCCACGCAGAGCAGGTCATCAAAATCACCAGAAAAGCGGTCGCAACCGGTAAAGCAAACGCCTTGCTCAAGCAATGAGACAACATCTTCGTTAAGCTGCCAGAGCGCCGCTGTCAGACTCTCGCGGCAGGCAGCAGGATCAGAAATAAGCAGCAGCCCGTTATTTGGCAGATGGTCGAACAGCGTAAAGGGTCGTCCATACAACACCGGTAAAAAGCGGTCAAGCGAGCCGGGGGCGACATCGGCGCGTACAGCCTCCAGCAGGGCCGAAAGCTCCACTGATGCGGGCGAGTTCTTTTTTTGCTGAGCCAGAAGCGTTTGCAGCATGTTGGCCAGACCCTCTTCGGGCGGCAGTGCCTCACGCGCAGGGGTGATCATGATTTCGTCGGCGAACTCACCGCGGCGTTGGGTGTCAGGTGAAAATAGACAAATAGAGTCAATGTCGTCGCCCCAAAACTCTATGCGGATCGGTTCGGGCAGCGCAGGGGAGAAAAAATCTACTATGCCGCCGCGCACCGCGAAGGTGCAGACCCCCTCAACTTGCTCGCAGCGACTGTAGCCTGCTCCGTATAGCAAGGCTACCAGCCCATCCAACCCGCCGGAAAAGCTACCCTTTAGCAGTGCGCTGCGCGAAAAAAGAGCGTCGGGGCTGATGGTGTATTGCAGCGCTGCCTCTGCGGACGTAACAATGAGCGCCGGGCCACAGCGCAATGCCTCTAAGCAGCCGAGCCGGGAAAATTCATACTCGCGGCTGACAGCCTCTGCGGGGTGCAGCATCAGCTCCTTAGTCGGGAAATGCAGCACTGTCTCATTGGGCAACAGCGCGCGGACATCTTCAAAAAGTCGAACGGCAGAAGGCTCGTCAGGTGCAACCAACAGCACCGGCGCGTTAAATCGCTGCTGCAAACCGGACGCAAAGTGCGCCTTGTGGATATGCGAAAGGCCAACGCAACCAAAGGGGGTGCTCCCTGCGGATACCCCCTTAACGAGTGTTTGAAATTGTGTGCAACGATCTAAAATACCTAAAAGCTTCATGAGCCGTTATACCTGTTCATTGCGTCGTTAAGCTTGCCTGCAATCAGCAGCTCGACTATGTCGTCAGTTTTTAAAATGGCCTGTTCGATCAGCTTGCGCTCCTCTGGGGAGGGGACCCCCAGAACCCAGTCAGCCATATCGTAATCGGGGTGCGGCTTTTCGCCCACGCCGATCTTGATGCGGGGAAAGGTATCTTTGCCAGTGAGGTAGATAATATTCTTAAGGCCATTGTGCCCACCGTGCGAGCCGTGCGGCCGAATGCGCAGCCGTCCTGGTGCCAGAGACACGTCGTCATGAATGACGATGACTTTCTCAATCGGTACCTTATAATAATTCATGGCCTCCACTACCGCCTGCCCCGAAAGGTTCATAAAGGTAGAGGGCTTCAAAAACAGCACCTTTTTGCCCGAAACCACGCATTCGCCGGTCAGGCTCTGAAACCTCAGTCGGTCCATTTTGAATCCGCGCTTTTCAGCTATGACATCGGCAGCGATAAAGCCGACGTTGTGTCGGGTGTTTTCATACTGCTGGCCGGGGTTACCCAGACATGCAACAATATATTCCGCCGGGCCTGCGGGCAGTGTGGATGTGCTTGTACCGATCTGCTTAAACAGCTCAAAAATGTCTGCCATGATAGTTTCCTTTCATCCAGAGCATAGCACAGAAAAACAAGAAAATTTGTAGAAGTATAGACAATGCAGCGGGACTTGATTACAAGCCCCGCTGAAAGAACCATTATGGACGAGCCGCTAATTAACCGAGCAGCGGAGATACCGAACGGTCGGAGTAAATGCGATTGATCGCTTCCGCAAAAACGGGCGCGACCGTTAACTCCTTAAGCTTTCCCGAGGCAGTGTTATGCAGCATCGGGATGGTGTCGAGAAACACCATTTCTTTAAGCACGCTTTCTTCGATGCGGTCAAGCGCTGGCCCGGAAAGCACGCCATGCGTAGCGCCTGCATATACTTCGGTTGCGCCGCCTTTTGTTACCAGCGCGTTAGCTGCGTTACAGAGGGTGCCGGCGGTGTCAACCATATCATCGATAAGCACACAGGTTTTGCCCCGGACATCGCCGATGATGTTCATGACCTCAGAGACGTTCGCGGTGGGGCGGCGCTTGTCGATAATCGCAATAGAAGCGTCTATGCGCTCGGCAAATTTTCTAGCTCTGGTGACCGAGCCCAGATCGGGGGAGACGACGACGAGCTGGTCATGGGGGATGTCTCTAAACTTATCCGAATAATATTTGCAAAGTAGCGGAACCCCGAGCAGGTGATCAACCGGAATGTTGAAAAAGCCCTGTATCTGCGCGGCGTGCAGGTCCATGGTCAGAACCCGGTCAGCACCTGCTGTGGTGATGAGATCAGCTACCAGCTTTGCGGAGATCGGGTCTCTTGCCTTGGCCTTGCGATCTTGGCGGGCGTAGCCGAAATAGGGCATCACGGCGGTGATGCGGCCGGCTGAAGCGCGCTTAAACCCGTCGATGGCGATCAGCAGCTCCATCAGGTTGTTGTTGACCGGCTGACATGTGGACTGTACCACAAAAACGTCCGAGCCACGAACGGATTCATTGATCGATAGGGCAATTTCACCGTCCGAAAAGGTCTTCACCTGCATGTCTCCGAGCGGTAGGCCAAGCGCGCGGGCAATCTGCTCGGCAAACGGCTTGTTTGCATTACAACTGAAAATTTTGATATCCTTGCCATGAATGTTCATGATAAACTCTCCC
>DATMYZ010000292.1:0-3680 GCA_035560675.1 Clostridia bacterium | reverse complement strand
ATCCCCTTTCTCAAATGAGCACGGCTTTGGGTTCCCTAATTGGTGTGGGGGCAGGCTCGGTGTTGAGCATTGCCTTAGGAGCAAAAGATTTGCATACAAAAACAACTTTTCCTACACCAAAATGCGAAATGTGGCGGGTATTACCGGGGTCAGCAGCCAACGCGCAATGGATATGCACCAAAAATGCCAGTACATCAATGAGCTGAATAACGGACGGGGCGTGGTGTATCTGACTGGTACTCCCCTTTCCAATACCATGGCGGAGCTGTATGTGCTGCAAAAAACTTTGCAGCCGAAAGCGCTGGAGGAACGTGGCCTGTTGATGTTCGATAGCTGGGCCAGTACTTATGGCGTGATTGAATCCTCTTTGGAGATTAAGCCGGAGGGCAGCGGTTACCAGATGAAGAATCGGTTTGCCAAGTTCCACAATCTGCCGGAACTCATGAATATGTTCCTCATGATAGCTGATATTAAGACCGCCGATATGCTAGATTTGCCCACCCCGAAGTTGAAAACCGGCGCGGTGCAAGTCATCAAAACAGAAATCACCCCGGAACAAAAGCGTATCGTTATGGAGCTTGGGGAACGGGCGGAGAAAATCAGAAACGGCGAAGTGGACAGTTCTGAGGATAATTTTCTTAAGCTGACACTGGAGGCCCGCCTGCTATCCACCGACCCAAGATCCATTGACCCAGATTTACCGGACGATCCTAATACCAAGCTCAATGTCTGCGCCCGGAAAGCAGCGCAAATTTATCATGAAACCGAGGAAAAACGGCTGTGCCAGCTTATTTTCTGTGACCAAGGCACACCCAAGGGTGACGACAGCTTTAACTTCTACGAGGCCACCAAGGATGCTTTGATTGCACAAGGGGTCAAGCCGGAGGAAATCGCCTTTATCCATGACGTACGAACGGACGTACAACGGGAACAGCTTTTTGAAAAGGTCCGCACCGGTGAAATCCGTATCCTGATCGGCAGCACCAGCAAGATGGGTACCGGCATGAACGTCCAAAATAAGCTAGTGGCGCTCCATCATCTGGATGTACCATGGCGGCCCTCCGATCTCATTCAGCGCAATGGGCGTATTCTCCGACAAGGCAACAATAACCCGGAAATCTCTATCTTCAACTACATCACGGAACAGACGTTTGACGCTTATTTGTGGCAGATTTTAGAGCAAAAACAGCGGTATATCAGCCAGATCATGACCGGGCGCTCCACCCTCAGAAGCTGCGAGGATGTGGACAGCACCATGCTCCAGTATGCAGAATTCAAGGCTCTTGCCGTTTCTGATCCGAGAATTAAGGAGAAGATGGAAACAGATAACGAAATCAGCCGCCTGTCTGTACTGAAATCCGCATGGCAAAGCCAACGCAATGACCTTCAGTACAAAATCGGAAAACATTATCCGAACCAGTTTATAAGCACCCAGCGCAAAATAACGGGGATAGAAACTGACCTTGCCGTTTATACAGCGAATAAACCGGCGGAGTTTCAGATGACAATTGACGGCAGGCTCTATGACGAGCGAACCAAGGCTGCCGAGCATTTCATGGTCCGCTCCCGCAAGCTGGGACAAATCATCGGTGATTCTCTTGATGTTGGCAGCTATGCAGGTTTTCCTATCCGGCTGATACGGCGTATGGGCAGTGTGGTTGGCATTCAGCTCTACGGAAAGTGTATTTATACCACCGACTTGGGTGAGTCAGAGCTGGGCAACATCACTCGAACTGAAAACCTTGCGGAGCGTATTGTACCAGAATTGGAAGCTGCCAGAGCCGAGCTTGATGATTTACGTCGCCAGCTTGAGGTAGCAAAGCTGGAAAGTGGAAAACCCTTTACTGGAGAGGAAAAGCTGGCGCAGTTGCAGCGAAAAAAGGTTGAGCTTGACCTCGCCTTAGAATTTAAGAACAGTCCTGACCCTGTTCTAGAACCGGATGAAAATGATACGGAGGTTATAAATTATGAGCCGAACGATAAAGAAGTTGTAGAGGTCAGAACTTCATCCCCCTCTGCGCCCCTCACGCTGGAACAGCGCCTGTATCAAAAACTGGCGGTTTTTGCAGCTCCTATCCTTAAAGGGAAGGCATACTACATGAAACTGATAAGCGAAGGCTTTGAGGATTTGGTGCTTGAGGACATAGGCGGCAACGAGTACAGCATCGCTCATTATTACACACAAAATGGCGACGCCATGCGTGACCCGGAGATTACGTTTACCATTGATAAACAGAACCTTTCCATTCACCCTACATCGTTCTTACAGGACAATATAGGGCTTTTTTATGAAACGAAAAGTGCACGGCCCTCAATGATACGAGATTTGAAGGATTTTATGTTGCAGTGGTTCACCAACATCGTAAATCAAGGCTTTGAGCCGGAAAAGGTATCCGTGTACGCAGCGGAAACCGAAGGCGAAAATGATTTTGAAAGATAAGAAACTCCGCCATGACAATTTAATGCTGTCATGGCGGAGGCTGTTCCGTTATGTGTCCTTACGCAAAATCTGTAAATATTCATCATAGGCAAAGGTTCGGTTTTTAGCTGCATTGCTTGTCTGAACAAGAATGTTGCAAGCAATCAGTTTTTCTACGGTGCCCGCAACAGCGTTGTAAGAAAGGTTAAGAAAAGCGGCTGTTTTACCAATATCAATAATCGGGTTCAACTCCAGATAAGTGAATAGGCGGCCTGCTGTTTTAGCGCTTCGTCCCAAGGCCTGTACGACAGCCGAATTTTTATCGTGGAGCGCGATCAGCCGGTCGATGGTTTCAACGGCGTCCCGTGCCGCCTCATAAATCGCCTGAAGAAAAAAGTGAATCCACTGCTCGTAATTACCCTTGTTACGCACCTCAGTCATACGATCATAATATTCAATGCGGTTTTGCTTTAAGAAATAGGAAATATAGAGCGCAGGCGTTGTGAGCAGTCCCTTTTCCATCAAGAATAGTGTAATCAAAAGCCGTCCCACTCGACCGTTGCCATCTAAGAAAGGGTGAATGGTTTCGAATTGATAATGGATCAGACCTGCACGGATCAGTACATCTAAATTGTCCTCGCTGTTGATATATTTCTCAAGGTCGGACATAGCCGTTACCATATCTGCAGGGGCAGGCGGAATATACCGGGCATTTTTCAGCGTACTCCCCTGCCCTCCGATCCAATTCTGCGAGGTTCGAAATTCTCCGGGGCTCTTTTCCTGCCCGCGAACGCCTGCCATCAGCACGGCATGGATTTCTCTAATCAGGCGGCAACACAACGGCAGTTCTTTGCGCCTTTCTAAAGCAAATTCAGTCGCCTTGATGTAGTTGATAACATCGGTGACATTAAGGTTTGTATTTTCCTCAAGTAAGGGGTCTAGAACATCATCGAGGGTCGCCTGCGTGCCTTCGATCTGAGACGATAGGAGCGCTTCCTTACGGACGTACATAGAGACAAACAAGGCCACGCTGGGAATGCGAGAAGCAATGCTCTCTAATATGCCAAGCTGCTTATGGGCGTTAATCAATAAATTTACAGCATTGTTATCCAGTTCAATAGGCGGTACAGGTGGCAACGATGATGGCAGGAAAGAACGATAACTGAGCTCACCCGTCAGGTTTGTTTGATAAGTGCCGGCTCTTTGCATAGGTGATATCACTCCAGTCGTGGCAGAATAAGAATTGATCATGAAATTATAC
>DATMYZ010000291.1:0-8662 GCA_035560675.1 Clostridia bacterium | reverse complement strand
ATTAATAACAATGTAATTTGGAGGTAAAGATGATGAGAAAAATATGCACACGCTTGTTGGTGACTATGCTTGCGGCGTCGGCGCTTACCGCCTGCGCAGGCAACGCCGCTACCACTTCATCAGTCCCAGAAAGCTCTGCCGTAGCAGTAGCTTCAGTAACCGAATCCGCTGCTTCCACGGAACAGAGTTCTGCAAAGGTAAAGACTGGGCTTGCTGTTTTGACGAGCAATGCCAAATCGACTGACGTCGGTGAAAAGGATGGCGCTGCCAAAAGCGATTCTGTGGTAGCTGCCGTCATGCTTGGAGAGGATGGAAAAATCCTTGCCTGCACCATTGATGTTCTTCAGTCCACCATTAATTTCAGCAAGGAAGGGAAAATCCTGACCGATTTAGCAACTGTCTTTAAGACTAAGCAAGAGCTCAAAGAAGAATACGGCATGAAAAACGTTTCCAAAATTCAAAAAGAGTGGTTTGAGCAGGCAAACTTTTTGTCCGCTTATGTCATTGGCAAGACAGTAGAAGAAGTCAAGGGCATTGCAGTTGATGAAAAGGGCGTTCCCACAGATGCCGAGTTGACTGCATCTATTACTGTTAAAATACCAGATTATATTGTGGCGATTGAGAAGGCTGCTTCAAATGCGGTGGAGACCTCTGCTTCGTCAAAGGATTCGCTGGGTCTGGCTTTGGTCAACAATATTGCAAAATCAAAGGATGCAGGCGAAAAGGACGGCCTCGCACAGACCTATACAACCTATGCGGCGGTAACGGTGGGTGTGGATGGGAAAATTACAAGTTGCCTCCTTGATGCTTCACAGGCAAACGTCAATTTTGACGTGGCAGGCAAAATTACCACTGACCTTTCGGCGACCGTTAAGACAAAAAACGAGCTAAAGACCGATTACGGTATGCAGAAGTCTTCCAAAATCGGCAAGGAGTGGTATGAGCAAGCTGCTTCATATGCTACCTATGTTGTCGGAAAAACCGCCGATGAAATTTCAGACATCGCCATCGACGAAAAAGGGAAGGCGACCGATTCCGAACTGCTTGCCAGCGTAACCGTTAGCATTGGCGATTTTAACGAGGTGGTTGCTAAGGCTATCGCTAACGCAAAATAATCCAAATCAATTTTAATGTTAAAATGAGCAGCGTCCTGGGGCACTGCTCATTTGCTATTTGGGGTGAAGCATGAAAAAGTCATTTTGCGTTTTAATGGCGCTTTTGCTCTGCGTGACAGGCTGTGGGAGCTTTAGGCTGACGCGGTATCGCGCGCAGTTTTTGACGCTGTTTGACACGGTGACCGAAATTGTTGGATATTCGCCGAGCAAGGCGCTTTTTACAGCACACGTGGAACAAATACACGCAGAATTGCAGCAGTATCATAGGCTCTACGATATTTATCAGGAGTATGAGAACATCGCCAATTTAAAAACACTCAACGATCAGGCGGGCAAAGCACCCGTGACGGTTGATCGCAGAATCATTGATCTGCTTGTCTTTTCAAAACAGATGTATACGCAAACGGGGGGAAATGTGAATATTGCGTTTGGCAGCGTATTAAAGCTGTGGAAGCAATATCGAGAACAGGGCATAGACGATCCTGCACAAGCGCAGTTGCCACCGATGGAAGCACTCAGAAACGCGGCATTGCACACAAATATTGAAGATATTGTGATCGACGAGGAGAACATGACCGTTTTCTTTAAAGACCCTGCGTTGCAACTTGACGTCGGTGCCATCGCAAAAGGTTTTGCGGTGGAGGCTGTGTGCAAAAGTGCTCAGGAGCGTGGTGCCAGTCATATGCTGGTGAGTGTTGGCGGAAACGTGCGCGCTATCGGCGAAAAAAGTCTATGCGAGCCCTTTGTGGTGTCGCTGAGAAATCCCGATGAAGAAGCACCAAACACAAGCATTGTTTCGGTGGGCCTGTCTGGGGACGCTTTGGTTTCTAGTGGGGATTATCTGCGTTATTACACTGTTGGCGGCGAGCAGTACCACCATATCATAGACCCTAATACGCTGATGCCTGTCACATATTACCGTTCTGTGAGCATCCTTTGTCCTGATTCCGGCATTGCTGACGCGCTGTCCACTGCCGCTTATTTGCTAGAATTTGAGCAGTCGAGTGCAATGGTGCAGCAATTCCCTGGTACTGAGGCGCTTTGGATATGCCAAGACGGAACAATTAAGGCGACGGCTGGTTTTGAAAAAAGAGTTATTAAGTGAAAAACAGCTCTTCCAAGCTGTTTTTAAGGCGCAAATTTAATTTTAAAAGAGCTTCCCGCTCCCGTGCGACTTTCAACCTCGATAGCTGCATTATGCGCGCGAGCAATTTCCGCTGCGATGGATAAGCCGAGTCCTGTGCCGTCTAGGCGATTGGTGCTGTCTCCTCGGTAATAACGCTCGAATATGTTGGGCAGCAGGTTTTCGTCAATGCCCTGACCCTCATCTCTGACCTCCATAACCGGGCTGTTCTGATGCAGAATCAGCTGCACGTTGCCTTGTTCAAAACTGTATTTAATAGCATTATCAAGCAAAATTATGACTAACTGTCGCAACCGTCCATAATCGCCGTTTATGACCCAATCCTTTGCCGGCTCCTCACAGACAATTCGTACCTTGCGAGAGGCTGCCAGCGTTTTTGCACTGATGAGCACATCCCCCAGAAGTTCTGAAAGCGAAACAGCCTCCTTGGTCAGATTGAATTCGTGGTTTTGCAGCTTTGTCAGGTCGAGCAGATCTAAAATCAGTCGTTCCAGCTGTTTAGATTCCGTCAGCATCTGGGTGTGGAAACGCGCGACGTCTTGAGGTGTGACAACAATATTGTCGCACAAAGATTCAAGAGAAGCACGTAGTACCGTAACAGGCGTTTTCAGCTCATGGGAGATATTGGACAGAAAAGTTCTGCGGTTCTTTTCAGCCTGTTCCTGTTCGGTTTTTGCCTCGTCCAAACGGAAGGCAAGCTGATCTATAGCTGACGCCAGTTGACCAAGTTCGTCGTCCCGTTTGATATGGGTGTTGACTTTATAGTTTCCTCCAGAGAGCGTCAGGGCGGTTTTTTCCAATTCGACGATTGGTAAATTAAAGCGGTAGGAGAGATAGATGCCCAGCAATCCGCACAAAAGCAGCGAAAACAGCAGACTGCCGATTAAAATGAGCGTATTTCCGCTCTCGAGTCCATCAATATTCTCGCGTAACGGAGCATATAACATTACGGCACCAATTATTTCACCGCTGCGGTTGGTCACTGGTGTACCAACGGTAAGAAAACGTTTTCCGTTTTGCTTGTCTAAAAAGCTGTCGTTATAGGTTTTTCCCCAAAAAACATGAGAAAGGACTTTTTCAGAGGAAAAGGGAAGCGTGGCATTGTCAATGAAGGCGAGCGTGTCGTTTTGATGGGTGGCGACGGCATGGTTTCTGTCGACAATCCAAAGGTCAGCCTGCGTCAGTCGCTCCATTAACAGAACCTGATATTCCATTGCTGTATTTTGTTTGATAAGGGCGATCAGGTCATGGTCGTCCTCTTGGGGGCGCAGCGTTTCCACGAGGCTTTTTGCAATGTTATATGCATTTCTGCGTAGCGTCAGCGTGTTTTGCTCAAGCAGTTGACGGCGAGAAAGTATTGAAAACATAGCGGTGGCTGTCAGCGCGTATACGCACAGAACTGCCGCAAACATCAGGATCAGGCGGACGGTCAGGCTTTTTTTCATTCTGACGTTACCTCAAATTGATAGCCCACGCCCCAAACAGTTTTGATTTGCCATGTAGGATGATCAAATTCGTCCAATTTCCCCCGCAGTCGTTTGATATGGGTATCGATGGTGCGGTCGGTGCTCTCGGTGTTATAGCCCCATGCCATCGTCAGTAGGTTATCCCGCGTAAAGACTCTTCCAGGGTTGGAGGAGAGAATCCAAAGCAGATCCAGTTCTTTTCTAGTAAGCGGGATAGACTGTCCGCCGATTTTGACAAGGTTGAGCTCGGGCTGAATGAGCAGGTTTGCCACAAAAATATTGCGGCGGCCTGTTTTTTCGCCGGAGCGGCGCAAAACGGCGCGGATACGTGCCATCAGCTCCCCAGTTGAAAAGGGCTTAACGATGTAGTCGTCGGCACCAAAATCCAATCCGCTGATTCTGTCCTCGTCCTCTCCTTTGGCGGTGATCATTAGAATAGGGACGTCTGAAACCCTACGAATCTGTTGGCAAACAGCAAATCCGTCCAGCTTGGGCATCATGATATCAAGCAGCAACAGGTTGGGTGCATGACTGAAAAAAAGGTCAAGCGCCTGCTGCCCATCCTGTGCGGTAACAACGGCGTAACCCTCGCGTTTCAGATATTTTTCCAGTATTTCATTGATTTGCGGATTATCGTCCGAAACAAGAATCGTCTTCATATCATCAATCAGCCTTATGAGTTGTTAGATGTTTGTTTAAAGTCTAACAGAGAATTAAAACGGTGTCAACGAAGGGCAGGATGGATTTGACTTTCTTTTTGCATTGGAATAAAATGAGAAAGGGGGGGTGTTGCTGTGCGGCGGTTTGTTTTGGCGGCTTTGCTTTTACTGTTTGGATGCGCACAGACTGCGCTTGGGTCGCATACGCCTACCTATTATCCTGATGGGGTCTACCGGGGGACTTATTATGATTATTCGACCGAACAGCTTGCAGTGGAATTTGAAATGAAGAACCAGCAATTTGAATCCATCCGCCTTATTGGCATGCGCTATCGCGACGGAGATTATCTAAAGTCCGGTGCAACGCAGGCGCAGCAGGCAATCGTTTCGCAATATCAGACCGCAGCCAGTTACTTGCTGCAAAAGGGAGTCGGTTCCCTGACGGATTTATATAAAAAGTCTTCTATTATTCCCGATGTTGATGCGGTCACAGGTGCAACGCTAAAAACCAGCGTACTGGTTTCGGCAATTTATGACGGCCTTAGCCGTATGCCCTACAGTTGGGGAGAGGACAAAGATGTTTTATTTAAAACACCTGTCTGCGACGGAAGCTACCGCGGTTTTTTTTACGAGAATGGCATTGAACGGATTGCTATATCTTTTGATCTGAAGGATGGTGTTTTTAATTTATTGAAAATCCGCTCCCTGAAGGATGAGCAGGGGGAGGACAGCGAGGAAACCGGCAGCATATACCAGACAGTGAACCACTGCCTTGCATATCTTGAGAACAAGCCTTTGGCTGCGCTAGCGGAGCTGGATGGCGTCGTTGCAAAGATGCCTGACGGAGACAATCAAATGGCGGGCAGGCTTCGGAGCGCCATATTGGGAGGGATGTCTCGCGCACCGTTTAGAAGCGGAGGTACCGTGCAGTTTTTCGAGCGCTTTTCGGTTGAGGACGGAACTTATCGAGGGCATTATTATGATAAAGGCATAGAACAGCTGTCCGTTCAGTTTGAGGTGGAAAACGGACTGCTGCACAACATTTCTCTGCGAGGAAAACAGGAGAATTTGTCCGAGAACGTACAGCTTGAGAAGTATAAATATGCTTGCTCGCTGCTGGAGGGGAAGCCTATCGCTACGGTCAACAGTCTGTATGGGGTTTCAGATGCTTCTTTTGAAGCGGGGGAGCTGACCTACGCCATAGCCGATGCACTGGCGCGGGGGCTTTATAAGCCTTCTAGCGCCTCTTTGTTGCCGGCGGTGCAAACAGCCGCCAACGGCGTGTGGGCTGGCAGTTTTCAGTCGGATAGTCTGGGAATAGAGGTGGCGCTTCAGTTGGAACAGGGGTATATTGGCTATGCTAGCCTTACTGGGTTAAAAATAAATGCAGACAGCTTTGGAGAAGAAGAACAGGCTAGACTGTTGCTGACCGGGCAGCTTGAGCAACTTGCAGGGAAGAACCTTGCGCAAATCAATGAGCTGTATCGTTGGGAGCATCCGCTTTCTGTGCCGCTTATCAGCGCGCTATGGGACGCTGTCGAAACAATATAACTGCATAAATGTCTAGCTTTTCAATATTAAGTTTTCCCACAAAACAAAAGCGGGAACGGATGTTTTTCCGTTTCCGCTTTTAAGCATGAGTTTATTCATTAGCGACTGTTACCCACAGGCCGTCTTCGCCAGTATCGACCGTTAGAGCGGCACCGTTAGGCACTTCGTCGGCGATAAGCATGCGACCGATAAGCGTCTCGACCCGCGATTGCAAAAACCGTCTCAGCGGACGAGCACCATAGGCAGGGTCGTAGCCGTTGTCGATGATATATTGCCGTGCGCTGTCTGTTAGCGCAACGGTGATCTGACGGTCTGCGAGCCGCTTTTGTAGCTTGCTCATCAACATGTCGATGATACCGCCAATTTGCGACTTGGACAGCGGCGTAAAGACGATGGTCTCGTCGATGCGGTTTAAGAACTCCGGGCGGAAGCTGCGGCGCAGCAGTGTGTGAACCGCCGCATCAGCTTCGGGCGTGATGTGCCCATCCGAGCCGATGGACTCCAGAAGGATATCCGAACCAAGGTTGGAGGTCATAATGATGATGGTGTTTTTAAAGTCGACCGTGCGCCCCTGGGAATCGGTAATTCTGCCATCATCAAATACCTGTAGCAGGACGTTAAAGACGTCGGGGTGCGCCTTTTCGACCTCATCGAACAACACGACCGAATAGGGCTTTCTCCGCACTGCTTCGGTGAGCTGGCCACCCTCGTCATAGCCGACATATCCGGGCGGTGCACCGATCAGACGGGAGACAGCGTATTTTTCCATGTATTCGCTCATGTCGATACGCACCATATTGCGCTCGTCGTCAAAAAGTGCTTCCGCCAGTGTTTTGGCAAGCTCTGTTTTGCCCACACCCGTCGGGCCCAAGAACAAGAAGGTGCCAATGGGCCGGTTGGGGTCTGCGATACCGGCACGAGAGCGCAAAATTGCCTCGCTGACTCGTTCAACAGCCTCATCCTGACCGACCACGCGGCGGTGTAGCACGTTGGGAAGGGCCAGCAGCTTCTCGCGTTCACCCTCCACTAGTTTTGCTACCGGAATACCGGTCCAGCGCGCCACAATTCTGGCAATCTCATCATCGGTGACACGGTCGCGCAACAGGGTGGCACCGTCAGATTTCGTAGATTTTTCTTCCTCCGTCGACAATTGCCTTTGCAGGTTGGGCAGCACACCATATTTAAGCTCTGCCGCCTTGTTCAGGTCATAGTTGCGTTCAGCGGCTTCAATCTGGGCGTTTGTTTTTTCGATTTCTTCTTTTAAGCGGTGTACGCCAGAAATCGCTTTTTTCTCTTCTTCCCACTGCGCTTTTTTCTCGTTCATGTCGTCGCGCAGGCGAGAGAGTTCTTTTTGCAGATTGGCCAGACGTTCTTTGGACTGTGAATCGGTTTCTTTTTTAAGCGCCGCCTCTTCAATTTCGTGCTGAATGATCTTGCGTGAGATCTCATCAATTTCAGTGGGCATTGAGTCAATTTCGGTGCGCAGCATCGCACAGGCTTCATCAATAAGGTCAATGGCTTTATCAGGCAGAAAACGATCCGTGATATAACGATCGGCGAGGGTTGCCGCGGCGATAATGGCAGGGTCGGTGATGCGCACGCCGTGGTAAACCTCATAACGCTCTTTGAGTCCGCGCAGGATGGCGATGGTGTCCTCAACGCTCGGCTGGTCAACCATGACGGGTTGAAAACGGCGCTCAAGTGCCGAGTCCTTTTCGATGTACAGACGGTATTCGTTTAAGGTGGTGGCGCCGATGCAGTGCAGCTCACCGCGGGCCAGCATCGGCTTTAAGAGGTTGCCGGCGTCCATTGCGCCTTCAGTTTTGCCCGCACCGACGATGGTGTGTAGCTCGTCGATAAACAGAATAATTTTGCCTTCGCTGGCTTTGACCTCGTTTAGCACCGCTTTTAAACGCTCTTCAAACTCGCCGCGGTATTTTGCACCTGCAACCAACGCACCCATATCCAGCGAAAAGATGGTCTTATTGCGCAGTGTTTCTGGCACATCTCCTCGCACGATGCGCTGGGCAAGCCCCTCCGCGATGGCGGTCTTGCCAACGCCCGGTTCGCCAATGAGACAGGGATTGTTCTTGGATTTGCGCGAAAGAATGCGGATGACGTTTCTAATTTCGTCGTCGCGTCCGATAACCGGATCAAGCTTACTTTGGCGGGCGCGTTCCACCAGATCATAGCCGTATTTTTTCAGTGCGTCATAGGTCGCCTCGGGGTTGTCGGTTGTGACGCGAGTATTGCCGCGTACCGATGCCAATGCTTTCAAATAGGGCTCGCTTGCAACATGAAAGGACTTAAATAGGCTTTTCAGCGCCGAATTTGGTGTTTCTATCAGCGCAAGCAGAAGATGCTCTACCGATATATAGTCGTCGCCTAGACGTTTTGCATCGGATTCAGCGCGATTGAGGGCGTTGTCGACATCCTGTGATACATAAACCTTACCGGATTCTCTGCCGGGCCCGGAGACACGCGGTAGTTTTTCGCACAATGAAAGAACGGCGCCCGTTAATCCTTCGGGCTCTACGCCGGAGGCGGTCAGCACACGGGGGAGAAAGCCGCCGTCCTGTGACAGCAGCGCATAAAGCAGATGTTCCTGTCCAATTTGGGTATTGCCATATTGCAAAGCGAGCGATTGCGCGCTTTGAATCGCCTCTGCGGATTTCTGGGTTAATTGATTGGTATTCACAACAATCTCTCCTTTACCTTGTATTGATT
>DATMYZ010000290.1:0-4474 GCA_035560675.1 Clostridia bacterium | reverse complement strand
GTTTGGCTTTTTTTATTTGACGTTGTCTCAAAGCTGTGAGATAATTCGTATTCAGAAGCTGGTGTTGCTATTTCGGTTTAAATAAACCCGGCGCGATACCATCAATAAGATTTGAAAGGGGTTCCGGTATGCAAAAGGCGCTCAGATATCTTGAAACGGGCAGCACCGACCCGTATTACAATCTGGCCTTCGAGGAATATGTGCTTTTAAATCGCACCGAAGGGGATTATCTGTTGTTATGGCAAAACGAAAACACCGTTGTCATTGGGCAGCACCAAAATGCCGAGGAGGAAATCAACCGCACTTTTGTAGAGGAACACCACATTAACGTTGTGCGGCGTACCACCGGCGGCGGTGCCGTATATCATGATATGGGCAACCTTAATTATTCCTTCATCACCGATCTGGCTGATGCCGAGCGCCTGACAATGGCAGCGTTTACCGTGCCGATTATCAATGCGCTGGCAACGATGGGCGTCACGGCTGAGTGCAGTGGAAGAAACGATATTACGGTGGATGGCAAAAAGATTTCTGGCAATGCGCAGCGTATTCATAAAAACAGAATTCTACACCACGGAACGCTTTTGTTTGATTCTAACCCCGGTATGGTAGCAGGTGCACTGAAGGTAGATCCCACTAAATTTCAGTCCAAGAGCGCCAAGTCGGTGCGCAGCAGAATCGCCAATATTAGAGAATATCTGGCTGAAGATTCCGACATGAACGGGTTTCGCGAGCGTCTGGTCGAATCGTTGACCAGCGGCGGTATGCAAAGCGACGCGCTCTCTGACTATGAGGCAGCCGAAGTTAAAGCGCTTTGTGACGGTAAATATCGCACATGGGAGTGGAACTTCGGCTCTTCTCCGAAATATGACCGAGTCAGCCGGATGCGTTTTGAAGGCGGTGCGCTCGAAGCCAAGCTGTCTGTTGAAAAGGGGAAAATTACTGCCGCGGCATTTTACGGCGACTTTATGGCGCGCCGCGCAGTAGACGATATCACCCAGGCGCTCATCGGGTGCACTTTCAGACAGGAGGATGTTTTGGCGGTTCTAAACGGTTTTGAGCTGACTGATTATTTTGGTGGTATGACCGCGCAGGAGATTCTCAGCGTTGTTTTTTACTAATAAAAATAGTGGAGAATAATGATGGAGAATTTTTATGAATTAGCTAAAAAGCGTTATTCTGTTCGGAAATTCGATTCAACTCCTGTGGCACCCAAGCTGTTGGAGAAAGTGTTGCAGGCCGTCATGCTGGCGCCTACAGCGAAAAATTATCAGTCACAACGGATTATCGTCGCTGTCAGCGAGGAGGCTGTCGCGCAGATCAGGGCGTGCACGCAGTGCCATTTTGGCGCGCCAGTTATCATAATTTTGGCTTATGATGCAGCACGGGCCTCCGTTCGGGTAACGGATGGGAAAAATTGCGGCGAACAGGATATTATGATTGCGGCGGATCACATGATGTTACAGGCGGCTGACCTCGGCCTTGGAACGACGTTTGTGGGGCTTTATGATGAAAAGGCGCTCCGAGAACTGTTCCCGCAGCTTGAGGGCCTGACTGTGGAGGGCCTAATGGTGCTGGGGCACCCAGCAAAAGATGCGAAGCCGTCCAAGCTCCACGAAGAAAGTTTGCCGATGGAGCAGGCGATCACTCTCGTATGACGCGGTCAGAAGGGCAAAGGGCCAGCAAAAAGTGCGCCAATGGGGCAGTCACATTGGCGCACTTTTTTAGAGAATTTTAGAAGCATATACTGCCGTCTGACAGTAGTTTTTACCGTTATTTAAGAATACCGCCTTTATCAGCCGATTCTGCGGTCTTTGCATATCTGCCTAGAATCCCGTCCAACGGGCGCGCTACATAAGTGAATGCTGCCTTACGCTTCGCCAGCTCTTCCTCAGGTACAAGCAGATTTATAGTCTTGTTAACAACGTCAATCGCGATTCTGTCGCCGTCCTCAATCAGTGCGATGGGGCCGCCTGCGGCGGCTTCCGGTGAGATATGTCCGACGAAGCAGCCGTTGTTTGTGCCCGAAAATCTGCCGTCCGTTATCAGGGCTGTCGATAAATTGAGGCCCTGTCCGTAAAGCAGTTTCATGGGTTTAAACATTTCCGGCATGCCCGGGCCGCCCTTTGGTCCTTCGTAACGGATAACCACAACATGTCCCGGTTTAACCCGATGCTCGCCTATGGCGTCGTTGCATTCATCCTCTGAGTTGAAGCAGATGGCAGAGCCCTCAAACTTCCTGACCTGTTCTGCAATGGCCGCGGGCTTGGCAACGGCTGAATCGGGTGCGAGGTTGCCGTGCATAATTGCCAGTCCGGCCAGTTTGCTGAAGGGCTTCTCCAGACTGGTAATCACGTCGGAATTTACAGGGTAGGGGTTTTTAAATCCAGTTAAATTTTCACCCACCGTGATGCCTGTGACGGTCATGCAATCTAGATTTAAAATGCTTCGCATCTCTTTCATCACTTCAGGAATGCCGCCCGCCTCATAAAAATCTTGTGCGTCATAGGTGTGGGAGGCGGGGTTGATGCGCGCAATCAGCGGAATGGTTTGGCCGTATTCTTCAAATCGTGCCATGACCTCGGCTGTGTCTATGCCGACCTCATAGGCGATGGCGCAGGCATGCAGCACGCAGTTGGTAGAGCCGCCGGTCGCCATGAGCACCTTGACGGCGTTTTCAATCGACGCTTTTGTGATAATGTCTCGTGCTGTCAGCCCGTTGCGAACCATTTCGACAGCTGCCTCGCCAGTTCTGAACGCCGCTCTTAGCCGCTCGTTGTAGACGGCAGGTATCATGGCGGAGCCGGGCAGCGACAGGCCCAACGCCTCTGCAAAGCAGCACATGGAGTTTGCCGTCGCCATATGCTGGCATGAGCCAATGGTGGGACATGACAGCTCGGAAATATTCAGCATCTCTTCATATGTAATTCTGTCGGCCTGATACATGCCGTAGGCCTCGGCCACGCAGGTGCTGTCGGACTTTTTCTTCTCGCCGAAGGCCGGCCCGCCCAGCATGCAGCCGCCTGCGACAAAGATGCAGGGAATATCGAGCCGCGCGGCAGCCATCAGCATGGCGGGAACGGTTTTATCGCAGGAGCCCACCAGCACAAGGCCATCCAGCTTATGCGCCCGGGCCATGATTTCGATGCCGTCGGTGACAACCTCGCGCGAGGGCAGCGAATATCTGGAACCCTCATGCGTGGTGCAAACCCCGTCGCACACAGCGATGCAGCCGAACTCTACCGGTGTTCCGCCCGCGCGATAAACGCCATATTTTATCTGTTCTGAAAGCGTTCTCAGGTTTTTATGCCCCGGGACGATGTCCGAAAATGAATTGGCAATGCCGATGATCGGTCTTGTAAAATCGTCGTCGCTCAGTCCGTTTGCCTTGTATAAAGTTTTGCACGAGAGCATACGAGCCGGCATGAAGGTGCCGCTTTCAAATTTGCTTTTCATATTTTCTCCACCAAGCTTATGAATTTATTTGCCTTTTACGGACGATACAATATTGTCAATGGCCTCTTTTAAAATCAGTGCATCCATGCCATAGCAAACAGCGTTAAAGCCCTGCACGTATTTTTTTGCGACATCGTCGAGACTGCCGGCATAAATAAACGACAATTTATTGGCTGCCTGACAAGCTTTTAAAACACGTTCAATAGCACCTGACACTTCGGGGTCACTAAACTGTCCGGGCTTGCCCAGAGAAGTCGACAAATCGTAAGGGCCTACAAAAATGCCATCAACGCCATCAATTGCAACGATCTGCTCGATGCTTTCAAGACATTCGCGCGTCTCACACTGAGGAAGCAGCAGAGATTCGCGATTGCTCACCGAAAAATAGTGGTTTAAGCCTTGCGAGGCATAATCGTCTGTCCAAAACTTGCTGCCGCTTGTTGGGGCAACTCCCCGGTTCCCTATAGGAAAGTACTTGCCATATTCTACAATGCGCTTAATTTCCTCCAAACTGTTAACGTTTGGGATTATTAGGCCCATAGCGCCAACATCCAGCATTTTTAAAATAGAGTTTCGTTCACTATCCTTCGTGCGCACCATTGGAACCGCATTTGTTCCATGAGCTGCTCTTATAAACTCCTGCACGCGTTCAACCTCAAATGGGCCATGCTCAGTATCAATAATAACAAAATCCAATCCGCCATAGCCAAGCATCTCGATTGCTGTTGCACTGCCGAGCTCATGAAAGGTTCCCAAGACCTTTTGCCCCATCAGAATCTTTTCTTTAACCGCGTTTTTCATGACTTCTCCACCTTTACATTTTTTATGGCTGTTAAGCCCTTTAATGGATGCAATATCAATGAACCGGTATAGTTGGTGTTAAAGCTGCCGGTATAGTTCAGAACGTTTAGTTGACGGCTATAGCTTGCACGCCCTTTGCGTGATGGAACAACTTAGACAGCATCATTATATCATATAGTAAAGCAGCCTATCTGATTTTAATTAAAAAATCTGGCAC
>DATMYZ010000289.1:0-2007 GCA_035560675.1 Clostridia bacterium | reverse complement strand
GCGCTATGGTGTGCCTGCACAAAAAATTGAAGACGGGAAAAACTGGGCAGGTGCCACCGGCTTTATGAAAGCCGGTTTTATGTCGGTTAAGAAAAAGGGGTTACCTGCAAGTTATCCTGAACCAGCTCCGGAAGAACCTATTATTTTGGTGTTTCCGGTCTGGGCAGATAGCTTTCCGCCAGCTGTCAAAACTTTTATCGATGCGGTTGGTAGAGCGCGCATTACGGCGATCCCCACCTCGCTGAGCAGTACTATTAAGGATCGCAAGGGCTTTGCCAAGGTGATTGATCTTGTGGGCAAAGAAATTTCTGCGCCGGAGAATATTTAGATTGAAGTATAACTGTACGCTGTTGGCGGTCGCTGATATGGCGCGCTTCAGGCACTTTTATTGCGAACTGCTGGGGTTGGAAGTCACGGCGGACTTTGGTGCCAACGTCACACTTGCCAATAGCATTGCTCTAAAAACGCTGGAGAGCTGGCAGGATTTAATAAACAAACCTATCGGTGAAATTTAGTTTAAACAATGCAGCAGAGCTTTTTTTGAGGAGGATGACCTAAACGGGCTTTTCAAAAAACTATCAAATTGTCCGGATATCCGCTACGTTCATTCACCCAAAGAGCACCGCTGGGGGCAGCGGGTGGTGCGTTTCTATGATCCCGATGGGCACATCATTGAGGTGAGCGAGAATATGACGGCGGTGGTCGCCGCTTTCCGGCAGACGGCATGACCGTAGCACAGGTCGCCCGGCGCATAGACGTGCCTGATACCCAAATTTTAGCACATAAGGGGGATACATTTTGAACGGACAAAATCGTGCCGACGTCAAGATAGGCGCGAAAGTGAACATTGTGCTTAAGGCTGACCAGCGAACGGGCAGATTAACTGAGGGCGTTGTTGCAAAAACTTTAACCAAGAGCAGCTTTCATCCCCACGGCGTTAAGGTCATGTTGACAGACGGGCAGGTAGGTCGAGTACAGGAAATTTTGCCCTAGCGTATGCGACCTCTCCTTTTTGTACACAGAATGCGAGGACGCACCTCATCAAAGCTGCTATCCTTAGATTAAAGGGAGTGCGATGGATATGGAATGGATTAAAAGACTCAACACCGCAATCAATTATATTGAGGAACATCTCACTGACGAGCCGGATTATGAGCAGCTTGGGCACATCGCCTGCTGCTCGGCCTATCACTTTCAGCGCATGTTTGGCTATATGTCAGGGGTGCCGCTGTCGGAGTATATCCGCCGCAGACGGATGAGCCGGGCGGTGGCAGATCTGCAAAGCGGGACGGAGAAAATCATTGATATTGCCGCTAAATACGGCTATGAATCACCTACCGCTTTCAATCGCGCTTTTCAAAGCGTGCACGGCTTTGCCCCTTCTCAGGCCAGGGAAGAGGGCAGAACACTGACATCCTTTCCTCCCATCAGCTTCCAGATAACAATAAAAGGAGCGGTACAGATGGATTACAAAATTGAGAAAAAAGAGGCGTTTCGTATTGTGGGCATCAGCACACCACTGGAGCAAGAGATTGAAAAGAATTTTGAAACGGTTCCTAAGCTGTGGAGCAAGGTGGCGCAGGACGGCACCATTGCAAAGATGGCTGGTCTGATGAATGGCCAGCCTATTGGAGTACTGGGAGTCAGTGCCTGCAACGGGGCGAAGGAGCAGTGGCGATATTATATTGCAGTAGCGAGTGCCCTGCCGTCCGACGGCCTTGAGGAATACTCTGTTCCGGCCGCCACCTGGGCGATCTTCGGCGGACAGGGCAGTGGTGTTTCTATTCAGGCACTGGAGCAACGCATTATCACCGAATGGTTGCCTACCTCAGGCTATGAATACGGCAACGGCCCGGATGTTGAGGTTTATTTTGACCCCACGCCTGAGAACACCCGGTACGAGGTTTGGATTCCGGTTGTCAGGCAAAACGCTTAAAGCCAAGGCGGCGCCGGGCATATAACCCTACGGCAAGCTTCTTTAAACAAAACTATTCAGCTATATTTTTT
>DATMYZ010000288.1:0-2965 GCA_035560675.1 Clostridia bacterium | reverse complement strand
ATTATTAAGATGTCAAAATTTCAGTCCTTGTGCAGGACGGATCTGTCCCGCGGGTTGCCCCGCGTCTTTGCCGTCTGCCTGACATTCTCAAGGATGAGAACGGAGAAGCATCCGCCGAATTCTCGATAACTTCTCTCCTCGTCATCCGCCCGGCTGTTATACCGCACGGAGCTGGCGCTTTTACGTTTGTTTTCTTTAAGGCATCACCCCTCGCTTAATTTATCTGCTGTGTTTATACTTATCACCTCCTTGACAATGTTTTACAGTTATTATGGCACAAAGGCTGCCAAACCGCAACTGAATTTATTAAAAATGCCCCGCAAAGTTTATTTTGTGGGGCGTTTTTATACGAATACAGCAAAACTGGCTGTGATTATCCTGCATAATTTAATTGTGTCTGGATGCTGGTCATTTCATAATATTGACAAGGGTGCCCAGGTTTTCGATCGAGACCGAAACTATATCACCAGGCTTTAACCATTTCTGCTCCGCTTCAGGGCGCCCGAGAATGACCCCGCTCGGTGTTCCGGTAAAAATAATGTCACCGGGCTTTAACGTCATGTATTGAGAAACGTAGCTGATAATAGCTGCGCAATTAAAAATCATGCGACTGGTGTTTGAATGCTGGCGAACCTCGCCATTGACCGTGCATTCAATGTCAAGATGATTAGGATCAATTTCATCTGCTGTCACGATATAAGGCCCCACAGGCGCAAAATGATCGCAGGTTTTGCCCAACAGCCACTGGCGCGTTCTGAATTGCAGGTCGCGCGCGGACATATCATTACCGATAGAATACCCGAAAACATACGAAAGCGCTTCGTCCTTAGAAACGTTTGACGCCTCTTTGCCTATAATGACGACCAGCTCGGCTTCGTAATCGTATTTTTCGGCCGTTCCAGGGAGGAGGATGGCCTGATTATGCGCTGCCAGAGCGTTGTTGAATTTGCTGAACAAGATGGGGTGAGAGGGCAACCCGAAATTGCATTCATTGCTATGCTCAATGTAATTGACGCCAACACATAATAATTTTTCGGGATTGGTCACACATGGCGCGTAGACAAGATTTTCTTCAGGCAGCGCAGAGGCTGCGTTTTTCGTTAAGAGTTCCAGAGCGCGCAGGCCGCTTTCGCCGCTTGCAATGACCTGTTCCATCGTAGTTGGCATAACACTGTTTGCATCCGAGTACTTCACCGGAATAATACCGTGCTCACTTTTAATGCCTAAATAAATCTGCTTGCCTTCTTTATAATTCAGTAGTTTCATAGGGCGAATTCCTTTCATTTTATGACAGATTCCTTTTGTCTTGCGGTGAAAATCTCCGCTTCCTGCAAGTTCAGCTTTTATGTTGCGTTTGAGCGCTTCCGGATTTTTTACTGCTATTACTATACAGTATTTCTTAGGTTCCATCAATAAAAATTAGTTACGAACTTTTCTCTGTCATGCTATCTTATGCTAGCGACATGACTCTTGACACCACAATTATATCAAAACGGCAGTATGACATCCGACGTAGATGTCATACTGCCGTTTTAAAAAGAAATCGGTTATTGAGCAACTGCCATACCAAGCATCAGCTTGGCGCATTTATAGACGTCGCCGCAGCCCAAAGTCAGAACAAGGTCGCCCTCCTGCGCGTTTGACAGCACATATTGGGCGATTTCGTCAAAAGTTTCAAACCAGGTGCTGCCCGGAATTTTGACCGCTAGGTCCTCGGTGGTAATACCATAGGTGTTCACTTCGCGCCCGCCCATGATTGCTGACATGACAACGTGGTCGGCAATTGGCAGCACCTTTGCAAAGTCGTCAAGCAGTAGGGCTGTGCGCGAGAAGGTGAACGGCTGAAAGACCGCCCACACGCTTTTATAGTCCAGTGCCTTGGCGGCATTCAGTGTCGCAGCCAGCTCGGCGGGGTGGTGGGCGTAATCGTCGGCTATCGTGACGCCGTTTATCGTGCCCAGAATTTCGAAGCGGCGGTGCGCGCCAATAAAGGCCGAGAGCCCCTCCGCCAGTTTTTCGGGTTTGGCACCAGCCTCCAGAGCCGCAGCGCAGGCAGCCACAGCATTAAGCACGTTGTGCGCGCCGGGAATGTTCAGTTGCAGGGCGGTGACCTTTTTACCGTTTTTCATCAGGTCGAAATCGCAGTGCGAGCCATTTTTCCACACAATGTTTTCAGCATAATAGTCGTTTTTATCCGACAGGCCGAAGCTGATGAGCTTTTTGTCGATGCCCTCTACCGCCTTGCGGGATTTGGCGTCGTCGCCGTTATAGATAACGATGCGCGAGGTCAACTCACAAAAGCGATGGAACGAACGAATGATATTGTCCAGCGTCTTAAAGTAGTCGAGGTGGTCGGCGTCGATGTTTAGTATGACAGCGATGTCGGGCGCGAGGTGTAAAAATGTATCAACGAATTCGCAGGCCTCTACCACCATGTTCTGCGAAAGCCCCGCCCGGCCGCTGCCGCCGATGGCGTTGACCTTGCCGCCGATAACCGCTGAGGGGTCTAGGTTCGACGCCAGCATCAGGTAAGTGATCATCGACGTCGTGGTTGTCTTGCCGTGAGTGCCTGAGACACACACGCAATTATTATAACGGCGTGTGAGTAGGCCGAGCATTTCGCTGCGCTCAATTATTGGGATACCGTGCGTTCTGGCGGCGACAAGCTCGACGTTATCCTGCATGATGGCGGCAGAATACACCACTGCGTCGGCATTTTGTACGTTGGCGGCGGCGTGGCCGATGCTGACTTGCACCCCCATGGCGCGCTCCTGGTCGATAGTGTCGCCGGGGTTGTTGTCAGAGCCCGAAATGCTGTGCCCCTGCGCCAGCAGAATCTGCACAAGGGGGAACATTCCCGAGCCGCCTACGCCAATAAAGTGCAGGTTGTGGTAATGCTTCAGGTTTTCTTCTGTAATAGCGGGCATTGCTGCCACCTCCAAAAAATCTTTGGGTAAAATATTTC
>DATMYZ010000287.1:0-2983 GCA_035560675.1 Clostridia bacterium | reverse complement strand
GCACTCAATCTGCTGGGCGTCATCCTTTGTATTTGGCGAAAGGAACTGCACCGTCACACCCAATTCGGAAGCCGCTTTCTGCGCACCTTCGTTGAGGGTAACCCAGTGCTGGTCAATAGAATCCATGGTAATCAACGCAATTTTGATATTGCCGGTACTTGCACCGCTGCTACTCTGAGGCTGCGCCTCTTGGCTACCGCTGGATGGTACACCGCTGCTGCATCCTACTATCAGCAAAGCTACAAGACCCAACGCGCAGAGAATTGCCACGATCTTTTTACTCAAAACAATTCCTCCTTTATTTAGCTTATCTTAACACTCGCAGGTTTATCTGCGAAGTTGTTAACCGTTTGTCACCGTTTTTTCCGGTGTCTTTTTCTTAAACGAGTTGCCACGGCGCAGCACCACATCGAGCAGCACCGAGAAAGCCACAATGACGCCAATGACAATTCGCTGTATACCAACTGGCGCGCCAATCATGTTCAGGCCATTTTCCAGCGTCTGCCACACAGCTGAGCCAGCCAATGTACCCAGCAGAATTCCGGTACCACCCAACGGGGATACACCGCCGATGACGCCGGCAGCCACACCGTACATTTCGTACATCGTGCCTGCTTCCATATTGCCCATACCTGCTTGCGCGCAGAGGATCAGCCCGACCACACATGCGCAAAAGGCGCTGACCAAATAGGTTTTTGTCGTGGTCATCTCCACATTGACCCCTGAAAGCTTCGCCGCATCCACATTGGAGCCTATGGCATAAATATGCCGGCCCGTCCGCGTTTTGGAAAGCAGAAAGAAAAAGATCGCAAACAATATAATAGCAATCCAAAATGTGTTATAAATTCCAAGCGTCTTCCCGTAATAAAAGAAGCCTTGCAGCTGGTCGGCAGGTTCCTTGCCAATACCTGAAGCAATGGCGTCGGTATTGCGGTTTCCGTTGACCATATAAGCGATGCCGCGGGCGACAAACATCGTGCCCAGCGTTGCAATAAAGGGTGGCAGTTTGAACTTGCCTACCAATATTCCGTTTGCTACCCCCACAATCAGGCAACTGATCAGCGTAATCAATATGGCAAGCGGCACCGATACGCCCTTGGTCATCAGCGTTGCCGAAATCATGGCGCTCATGCCCACCAGAGAGCCAATCGAAAGGTCAATATTGCCGGTGATCAGCACATAACTCTGCCCTATGCCAATCAACAAATATTTGGACATGGAACGCAGCAGATTCATCATATTGGGGGAGGAAAAAACCGTTGGATTGATGATGCCAAATGCCAAATAAATAATGATAAGTCCGGCAAAGGCGGTCAGCGCGGTCCCCATTCCCCTAATCTTAAAAAAGCGCACCAGAGCGGATTGTTGCTTCATCCTGTCTACTCCCTTTCTTAAATAACGCCCGCCACTTTGTTTTCAAAGTGGGTGGCAAGGGTCAGAATTTCATTTTGATTAGTCTGCTGAGCCATAACCTCGCCAGTAATGCGCCCGTCGCACATTACCAGAATTCGGTCGGCTATTCCCATGACCTCCGGAATCTCGGAAGAGACGAACATCACGGCAATGCCCTGTTGCTTGAGCTGGTTAATGATGTTATAAATCTCCACCTTGGCCGCCACATCAATACCCCGGGTCGGCTCGTCAAAGATAACCACCCGGCTGTTGCGAACCAGCCATTTGCCCACCACGACCTTTTGCTGGTTGCCGCCCGAAAGATTGGCTGCATCCACCTCAATGCCAGGGGTTTTAACCGTCAGGCTGGTAATCGCCTTGTCACAGAGCTCATCCTCTATTTTGCGGTTAATTACACCGAGTTTATCACAAATTAAATCTAAATTGGGCAACGCAATATTCTGCCGGACGCTCAATTTTGTGCATAGCCCGTCTTTTTTTCGATCCTCCGGCGCGAGCACGACCCCAGCCTTGATAGCGTCTTGCGGGCAGTTAATTTGAATCTGCTTGCCATCCAGATAGATTTCTCCGCTTTCTTTTGAATCAATACCAAAGATGGCGCGTGTGGTTTCAGTGCGGCCCGCCCCCATCAGGCCGGCAACGCCAACCACTTCTCCTTCATACAAAGAAAAGCTGACATCCCGCACCATCCGCCCTGCGTTTAGGTTCTTTATCGTCAAAACCTCCCTGCCCTTTTGGCAGCTTACACGGGGGAACTGTTCTTTAATCTCACGCCCCACCATGTGGGTGATAATCTCGTCAATGGTGGTATCGGTATAATTAACGGTGGTAATATACTGCCCGTCGCGCATGATGGTCACCCGGTCTACAATATGCTGCAATTCTTCCAGCCGGTGAGAGATGTATACAATGCCGCAACCCTTTTCTCGAAGCGTTCGAATAATACGGAACAAATCGCTGATTTCCTTGGCGGTTAGAGAAGATGTAGGTTCATCCATCACCAATATCTTGGCGTCGGTAGAAAGCGCTTTGGCTATCTCCACCATCTGCTGCCGTGAGATCGTCAGCTCCCCCAGCACCTGGTGGGGCGAAATATCCATTTTTAACTCGCCCAGGATCCGCTCTGCTTCAGCCTCCATCTCCCCATTGGCCAGCAGGCCGCCCTTCGTGCGCTCTCGCCCGAGAAAGATATTTTCCGCTACTGAAAGATGGCCGCACATGTTTAATTCCTGATGGATAATGGCAACCCCCGCAGCCTGCGCCTGCCTTGGTGTCAGATTGCCGTAAGACTTGCCAAAAATGCTCATCTCTCCCGCATCACGGGTGTAAACGCCGCTAAGTATTTTCATCAGGGTTGATTTTCCTGCCCCGTTTTCTCCCAGGAGGGCCATGACTTCACCCGATTGCAGCTCAAAATCAACATTATCCAGCGCTCTTACCCCGGGAAAGCTTTTGCAAATCCTCCTCATGGAGACGATGGTTTCTTTCATTCGCTCATCCCTCCGTCTTTGATACCCTAAGCCACAAATTTAGTATAGCGCATTCTTTTATGAATTTTAAGGGAATTTTT
>DATMYZ010000286.1:0-19319 GCA_035560675.1 Clostridia bacterium | reverse complement strand
CCTTTTCATCTGGTGCCCGTCTGGAACTAATGACATTACCTATTATTGATCAGGGTGATAATGCCAACGGTTATGAATCAACAGGATTCAGTCATATTGCGTTTTCTGTCCATACAAAATCAGATTTAGAGCAATTATATCTGCGTCTTAAGGATGATGGTGTAATAATTGTGGGGGAACCGCGCATGACCGGAGATGGTTACTATGAAACATGCGTTTTGGATCCTGATGGCAATAGAGTAGAGATTACGGTGCCCCCCTATCAAGTATAATACCATGAACATGCCCTTTCCATGTCCCTGCTACTTGCGCTGCGAGATAGTTTACTTCCTATAAATCACTGAGACTGAACGGTGGCTTTTAAAAAGCCGCCGTTCAGTCTCAGTTTGTCGAAAAACTAATATTTAAAAAAGTTGCTCAAGATAAAAGTTTTGATCAAGCTTTTTCAAAAGTTAGCAGAGCGTGGAACCGCACCCATACGTACTTTTATCATTGAGAAACCGCAGAAGGGGACTCGAACATAGTCCAGTGGATTGTTTTAGCGTGGGAAACTCCCGCAAGGGGTTCTCTTTTGCCGCCTAAAGCGGCATTTGGTTTGTGCTTATCTCTACAACGCAACGACTTTATAGACAGTCTGTCGAAAGTCTAACACACAATCCCTATACGCTTCTGAATGCGCCAATAAGATATAAGTAGCTGCTCGCAGCAGTGCAATAGGCCCCGCCTACTTACATCAGTTTCCCAGTTTTGTTAGCAGATCCTGTAGCGCCTCTGTCAAAGCCTCCTCAAAGGTGGGATGAGGCCGTATAGCACGCACCAGCTGCTCTACAGTCATGCGATTAGCAATGGCCTGCGCGATTTCAGAGATGATATCGGTGCTGTTTTGGCACATTAGCTGTGCACCAATGATTCGATGGTCGTCTGTACGCGCTACAACCTTCATAAAGCAACGGTCACCGTTCATTATAACGGTTCTGGCATTTCCAAACATGACGCATTTCCCACATTTGGCGGAAATGCCTGTCTCCTTGGCCTCCTGCTCCGTAACGCCCACCACGGCAATCTCCGGCCGGCTGTAAATACAACTGGGAACAACGTCCATATCCACAGAATTCTCTCTGCCGCAGATTGTCGACACACAGGCACTTCCCTGTGCGGTGGCCACATGTGCCAGCTGCACTTTGGATGACACGTCGCCTATGGCATAGACATGGGGAATCGAAGTCTGATAGCGTTCATCCACCCGGAGACTCCGACCGTTCATCTCAGGTTTTAGGCCGTCGGCAAACACGCCATCCAGACAAGGCCTGCGGCCGATGGCACACAGCACCACCTCGCCAGTGGCGACAGCAGGAACGTCTTTGGTCATAAAATGCACTATCAGACCCTGCTCTCCACGCGCCACATTTTGTACCATAGCGCCAGTGGAAATTTTTACACCCCGCTTTTTCAAAATCAAAGTCAGGTTCTGTCCTAACTCACGGTCCATGGCGGGGAGCAATCGATCCATACCCTCGATGATGGTAACCTCGCAGCCAAGATCGTTGTAGAACGTTGCAAATTCCACGCCGATGACACCCCCGCCGATGATCACAATGGAGCGATACAAGTGGTCGCAGCCCTCTAGCAGCTCATCGGAGGTCATAACGCCGGGCAGCTCCAGTCCGGGGATTGGAAGGTGGGCAGGAACGGAACCAGTAGCCACCAGAATCTCATCCGTAGTATAAGTACACGCCCCCTCCTCCCCTGTCACTTGGACGGTATCGGACGACAAAATGGTACCAGTGCCTGCAATCCAATCCACCTTCGCACTTTTTAGCATAGACCGAATACCGGAAGAAAGCTTCTCGGAAACCTGTCGTTTATGGGCAAACATGGCTTCCATGTTAATCTGAACCGCTTGTGCAGAGATGCCACAGGTACCCCCGGCGCAAATCTCATGATAAACCTGTGCGGAATGCAGCAGGGCTTTAGTAGGAACGCATCCCCGATGCAAGCAAGTACCGCCCGCCTCGCGGTTTTCCACCACAGCAGTGCGCAGCCCCAGTTCGGAGGCTCGGAGAGCGGCCGCGTAGCCGCCGGGCCCGGCACCAATGATAAGCAATTGGTAGTCCTTCATATCAAATCTCCTGTTCTTCCAGCATTCGGAAAAAGTCCCGGCAGATATCTTCTGGACCGATCTCCCCCCGGAGGCGATCCTGCATGGCACGCAGGGAAAACCGGCAGCCTGTCAGGGCGTGTTCCAACTGCGGCACGAAACTCCAGTCCATGGCATCAGAATAAATTTTCGCCTGACGGATTACGCCTTCTTCGGTGAACAGCTGTAGCTGGAGGTCTCCCCAATCAAAGCGATCTTCACAGGTAAATGTAAAAGGCGTTTTCGTTCCATACAACCATTCCCAGCTCGCGTTACGTTGCTGAAGTGCTTCAATGGCGGTAGAATCCAGGTTCTCTTGGGAAAGCCGCTCCACGCTGGCACCATAAACCGCCTCAAAGGCTGTCTCCATCCTTTGCGCCATCTCCGGGCAGGTAAGCTCCGGGACATAGTCCCTCAGGTTCACCACCCGTGAGCGCACGGAGGCCACACCCTTGGTCTCCAGCTTGGCTTTTGAGGGGCTGAGATAGCGCCCCAGCCGATCCATATCCACATGAACCAGCAGCGTTCCGTGATGATAAGCATGGCCGCCACTCTGATAGAAGGCGTTGCCAGAAAACTTCCGCCCCTCCACCAGTATATCGTTGCGGCCAGATGCCTCGACCGGCACTCCCATGTCCCGGCAAGCTCTGCAAATGACCGACAGCTGTCGCTGCACGTCATAGTCCGCTGAAGGCACCAGAAAGGTGAAGTTCAGGTTTCCCAGATCGTGGAACACTGCGCCTCCGCCGGAGAGGCGGCGTGCCAGATGCCCACCCTCCTGCGCCAGTAGTGTGGTTCGGCACTCCTTCCATGCGTTCTGATTCCGCCCGATAACCACTGTGTTGTGGTTCTGCCACAGATAGAGCACGCAGCAGCCGGGCTCTACATGTTCCATTAGATATTGTTCTACCGCCAAGTTATAATAGGGGTCCATGTGGTTGCTTTGAAAAATCCGAATGTTCGAAATCATGCCTTTTCCCACCGCAGAATGGGATTGCGAGCGGCACGAACCTCATCGGGTCGACCAATCTGTGCATGATGAGGGGCCTGATGCATCAACTCGGCATTCTCGTGGGCCAGCGCATAAAGTTTGTGGAATACCTCCGCCGCCCAATCCAGCGTCTCGCGGCTTTCTGTCTCCGTGGGTTCAAGCATCAGCGCCTCATGAACAATCATAGGAAAATACATGGTTGGCGGGTGCATGCCATAGTCGATGAGCGATTTGGCCACATCTAGGGCAGACACACCTGTCTCCCTTTTAAACTCAGCCAGAGTCAATACAAACTCATGCATACAGATGCGGTCAAAAGCAGGTTCAAAGGCTCCCTGAATCTTCCGCATGAGATAATTCGCGTTGAGCACAGCGGTCTGGGCTGCCTCGGGGATACCATCCCGGCCCAGAGTCATAACATAAGTTAGCGCCTTCACCACCACCAGAAAATTCCCGGCGAAGCTCCGAACCTGAATGTGCTCCCCGCCGGTCATCAGTTGCGATTCGGGCAGATACTGTGCCAGAAAGCCTTTGCAGCCCACAGTTCCGGCTCCGGGACCACCACCGCCGTGAGGCGTGGCAAACGTCTTGTGCAAGTTCATGTGAATGCAGTCAAAGCCCATGTCGCCGGGCCGCACCACACCCATAACGGCATTGAGATTGGCGCCGTCATAATAGCACAATCCGCCAGCCTCATGAACCAAACGGGTGATCTCCAAAATATTCTCATCGAAAATGCCCACTGTGTTGGGGTTGGTAAGCATCAGTCCGGCAGTGTCATCTCCCAAGGCGGCCTTTAGGGCCTCCAGATCCACGCATCCATTCGGAGCTGACGGAATATTAACCACCTCAAGCCCACACATGGCAGCGGTGGCGGGGTTGGTTCCGTGAGCGGAATCGGGAACGATAATCTTTTTCCGTTTGTAATCGCCCCTGGCATCGTGATACTGTTTGATCAGAAGAACACCGGTAAACTCGCCGTGAGCACCGGCGGCAGGCTGAAAGGACATGTCCGCCATTCCGGTGATCTCGCACAGATATTTTTTGGCAGTGTCCAGCACCTCCCGGCAACCGACCGTGGTATGGGGAGGTGCCAGAGGATGCAAGTTTGCAAACCCGGGCAGGGCTGCCATCTCCTCATCAATACGAGGATTATACTTCATGGTGCAGGAGCCCAAAGGGTAAAAGCCGCAGTTGACGCCATGGACGTTTCGGCATAGCGCCGTATAATGGCGGGATAGCTCCGTCTCGCTCATCTCCGGCAGACTGGGAGCTGTTTTCCGGGTCAGCGCGTCGGGCAGGCTCACTATTTCCACATCGCAGGGCGGCAGCAGGCTGCAACCCCGACCGTAGACGCTTTTTTCAAAAATCAGCTTCATTGGGCCAACACCTCCTTGACGATGTTTATCGTCTGATCCAGCGCCTCTTTAGACGCCTTCTCCGTGGCGCACCACAAAATGCCACCTTCTACAGGCAGGCCGCCCAGAATATTATCCTGTTCCAGCACCATAAGCACTTTTTCCGTTCTGGGCATATCGGTGACAAATTCGTGGAAAAACGCCCCGGAATACCGCAGGGAGACCCCGGAAATTCCGCACAGTCCCTTTGCAAGATAGTGGGCCTTGGACATGGATTGGCTTGCCACCTCGGCCATACCGTCAGGCCCCATTGCAGCCATATACACGGCGGCAGTCAGCGCACATAAAGCCTCGTTGGAGCAGATATTGCTGCTAGCCTTTTCCCGGCGGATATGCTGCTCACGCGCCTGAAGAGACAGCACATAGGCGCGTTCTCCTTTGCTGTCAACCGTCTCGCCTACGATGCGACCGGGAAGCTTTCGCATGTGCTTGGCAGGGACGGCCATGTAACCCAGATAGGGGCCGCCATAGCTAAGGGGCAGCCCAAGGGGCTGGCCTTCGCCCACCGCAACGTCTGCACCGCAGTCTCGAGGTGTCTTCACAATCGCCAAGGCAATAGGATTGCATGCCATAATGTACATGGCACCGGCCTCATGAACCATTTGTCCCAGGGTCTCGGCATCCTCCAGTACACCGAAGAAGTTGGGCTGCTGGACATAGAAGGATGCCACGTCCGCCGTCAGCATCTCCTTCAGGGCGGCCAAATCGGTGCGGCCACCCGTCGTGGGAACAACCCGCAACTCGTCGCCTGTTCCGTAGCAATAGGTTCGCATAGTATTCATGACATCAGGATGAGCAGCAGCGGACACCAACGTCACCCGACGCTTGCGGTCGCGACACATGGCGGCAGCCTCCGCCGCTGCGGTCGCGCCGTCATAGACCGAGGCGTTCGAAACGTCCATGCCGGTAAGCTCACAGATCATCGTCTGATATTCGAAAATGGATTGCAGCACGCCCTGACTCATCTCCGCCTGATAAGGCGTGTACGCGGTCAGAAATTCCTCCTTGGCGGGAATGTACTTGACAATGCTGGGGATATAGTGGTCGTAGGCGCCAGCACCTCGCAGCACGGTGGAAAACACACGGTTTTTCGCTGCCATGGTGCTCATCACCCGACTCACCTCTAGCTCACTCATGCCGGTGGGCACATTCAGAGGCCTATCTAGCAACATACTTTCCGGCACATCCTTATAAAGCTCCTGATAGTCTTTCAATCCGATGGCCTCCAGCATCTCTTGCCGTTCGGCCAGAGTGGAGGGTATATAGCTTCCCATCGTTATCCCTCCACGGCGCAAAAGGCCTCATAGGCGGCTGCATCCAACAGCTCTTCCTGATCGCTTATCTCCTCCACCTTGATGATCCAGGCTCCATAGGGGTCTGCGTTTAGCTTCTCGGGAGCGTCCAGCAGTTCCTCATTTATCGCGCAGACCTTGCCGGACAGGGGGCTCACCAGCTCGGACACCGCCTTGACAGACTCTACATCGCCAAAGCCCTCTCCAGCAGAAACACGGTCCCCCTCTTGAGGCAGGTTGATAAACACCACATCGCCCAAAGCGTTCTGGGCAAAATCAGAGATGCCCACCACCGCCACATCGCCATCCATCTTTACCCACTCGTGGGACTTGGAATACTTTAAATCAACCGGATAATTCATAATCGTACCTCCATCAATATATTTTATTGGACATGGTTACTTTAAGTTTATAGAGCTACCATTGGACTGAGCTAACCTTATAGCCCGATCTGCCCCAGGAAGCCCTCCAGCGCAGCCTGCATCTTCTTATCATTGAAGCAGTAGTGCATGGTGGTGTATTCAGAGCGCAACTTCTCCACACCACCGCTGACGTCTTTGTCGCGAAGGATGCAATCCGCCATCAGTTCCGCCAGCCTGTCAAACGCCTCCTTGCCGAAACCGAAGCGGGTCATCTCACTGACGCCCATACGCAGCGCGCCGGAAGCGGTGAAGCCCTCCTCATCCGGCGTGGCCTGATAGTTGACAATGATATTATTCTGTTCCAAACGCTCTGCTACCTCCGAACCGATACCGTAACCCACTGAGACAATCACCTGATGGGTCTCGGTATAGTCGTTGGCAGGATCGCCCGCCACATTTAGTCCTTGGGCCTTCAGGCTCTTGGCAAAGTACTTGGCATTTTCAATAATCGCCTTCTGGTATTGGTCTTTAAAGGTATTCATTTCATAGGCTGCCATCAGCAGACCCAGCTGGGTTCCCAGATGGTGATTAGACACACTCCCGGGGAAGGCTCGACTTTCGATAGTCTCCCACAGGCCGTATTTCAGGTCACCTTTTTTGTAATTGGCACCGATAACGCCTCTCTGAGGGCCAAAGAAGGTCTTGTGGGTGGAACCGGTGACAATCTCTGCGCCTTCTTCAAAGGGCTTCTGGAAGTAATCGCCCACCAGCCCCAGAACATGCGCCATATCATACATAATGGTGGTGGAAATGCTCTGCTCATCCACAAACTTTCGGATAGCGGCCACCGGCTCCTTATGCAACACCATACTCTTGCCGAAGATAATAAGCTCCGGGCGGTATTTCTCAATAGTTTTCTTTGTTTCTTCCACATCAATCTTATAGATATTGTCTTTGCACACCGGAAAATTCACCACGGCAGAGCGCTCTGTCACTGGGTCGACCGCAATATAGTCATGCAGCGCACCCATAGGCTGCGCAGACAGGTGGCCGCCCTTGATGATGTGGTTGTTCAGGACGTAGCCCAGACGCTGCGGCGTATGCTTGCGATCCAGACGATTTTTCCAGTCCATCAGAGCGGAGAACGTCGCCATGTTGGACATCTGTCCGCTGATGACCCGGTTCTCAACTTCGGCGCAGCCCAGATACTGCTTCATCTGTTCCGCCAGCATCTGCTCCACTTGATCAATGAACTTAGTTCCCTGATAATAGAAGATATCTTGATCATAGAAGGATTTTATCTTCTTGTGCTCCGCGTAGCGGAACGCGGGATCCGAGGCACACAACAGCTGCACGGCTCGGCTGGCGCTGTTTTCGGACGGAATCAGATTGATGCAAAATTTCTGCCGCCACAGATGGTTCTCGCCGGCCGTCTGAATCAGCGTCAGGGCCTTCGTGGCCCGGTTGCCGCTGTCCTGCTCAATTACATCCTCATCGGTCTTGTAGATGATGGGGCGAGCAAAGGGAGGTGCATCCACCCGCATGTGGTAGGGCGGTATCACAGCCTTTAAGCGCTTACCGCGGATATCCACCGCCACGATATCGTCTTCCAGTACATCGCTGTCGATGTAGGCAAGGCCGATGGCCCGCTTAGCCGTATCGTCCAGGATTTTGGTGGCCAGACCTTCGCCTTCGTGACAGTAATAGGGCACCATGGTGCCGCTGGTGACCCAGCCGATCTGCTTCTCACCGCGATAGACAAGCATTCCGGCTCTCATGACGCCACGATCCAGCAGGGTAATAGGTTGAATTCGTTTGGGCAGCACGGACAGGTCACTGAAGTCCCTGTTCATGATTCTCTTGAATGCGTCAGACTGCTGTTCAAGATATTTGCGGCCGATGTAATCCCGCTTCTGCTCCGAAAAGCTGACGGCAAATTTGGCAAGAGGCACCGCAAAGATGGGGATGTTGCTTCCGTCTTGGGTAAGGCCTAACTCATGCCCATACAATGGAAGTCCCGCTTCCAGACGGAGCGTATCACGGGCACCCAGACCGGCGGGCTTTGCGCCCAGTTCAATCATGCGGTTCCACAGCCAAGCGGCTTCGCCACTTTCGATATACACCTCATAGCCAAGCGGCTCGCCAGTATAGCCGGTTTTAGATACTCTAACGGTTCGGCCCTCCATTTGGATGGTATTTAGAGCGTTCTTCATGGGCTCGGTGACCGCTGCGCCGCGGGATAGTGTGGTGAGAATTTCCCTGCTCTTGGGGCCCTGAATGGCAATGGAAGCATAATCCGCCGAAATATTGGTGAGGGTGCAGTCATAGTCGCCAATAATCCCCATTAGATGAGTAAGGTCCTTCTCTATGTTGGCGGCGTTGACTACCAGCAGAAGGCGGTCTTCCTCAAAGCGGTACAGATAGGCATCGTCCACGGCTCCACCGTCGCTGTCCGGAATCATGCAGTACTGCGCCTGATTCAGGTCCAGCGCCATCACATTGCTGGTTAGAACATGCTGCAAAAATGCCACCCGTCCCGGCCCTTCAACCAGCAGCCGCCCCATGTGGGATACGTCAAACAGGCTGCAGGCATGGCGGGTATAGAGGTGCTCAGACACAATTCCGTCCGGATACTGTATGGGCATTTCCCATCCGCCAAAATCCACCATAGAGGCACCTGCGTTCACATGGATCTCGTAGAGTTGCGTTCGCTTGAGTACATTCATGTTTGTTTCTCTCCTTATAATTGTAGCCCGTGCGTCACACTGCCATTGGGGATAGAAAAAGGCACAAAGCCCTTTTCAGAACTTTGTGCCTCCGTCATATACCTGAGAGATTCCCCTGCGGCTTTCCACCGTTAGGTTGCCCCTTTGGTGTGCGGCTAAACCCCGCACTCTCCGAAGTATCGTCATAGCCCGATCCTTTTACCTGAGAGTTTTTGCATGCCCCTTCGGTGTTGTGTGCGAACACAATCTCTCCCGGACTAGTCATTCGACCTATTCAATTTTGCGCGGCTCATCACACAAGATGAAAAGCACGCTGTTGCCATAACACTATGGTATTTATTCTAACAGCAAAATAGCGTCACATCAAGTAGACACATTATTATTTTTTACAAAAACCAGCGCCTTAATGCTTTACACAGACCGCCACGCCTGTCTACCCTCTCCCCAGGATACCGATGCTCAACACAGGAACAAATGTCAACACCAACAGTACAATTATCATCACACCGATCATTGGCAGAATCTTCTTTGCGATATCCACCACTGACACACCAGAAATAGCAGAAGCAAAGAACAGATTACAGCCATAAGGCGGGGTGATAAAGCCGATGGCAAGGTTGACTGTCATCACGATGCCAAACTGAACGGGACTCATGCCAATGCCTGTGACAATGGGCAGCAGAATGGGTGTTAGAATGACCATGGAAGAAATATTGTCGATGAAGCACCCCACAATCAGCAAGAACAGATTAATCACCAGCAGAACAACGACAGGATCGCTAATACCCAAGATGCTCTTAGCCAACGTGGTGGGCACCTGAGACATTGTCAGGAATCGCGCAAACGACATGGAAATTCCCACGAGAAAAGTGGTCTGACCATTGACTAAAACCGTTTCACGAACCGCCTCGTAGATGCCTTTAATATCCAACTCACGATAGATGAACACGCTGATAATTAAGGAGTAGATAATTGCTGCCACAGCAGATTCTGTAGGCGTAAAAATACCACCGTAGATACCGCCCAGAATGATAACAGGCACTAGCAATGCCCAGAAAGAATCCTTGAAAGCTCTCAACAGATTACTCAGCGCGAAGCTTTTTTTGGTGCCATAGTGATGGGCTTTGGCTGTAGAATAGTTGACTAGCATCAATACCAAACCAATCATCACGCCGGGGATAATTCCAGCCAGAAACAAATCAGAAATAGAACACTGGGCGGCCACACCGTAAATAACAAAAGGAATACTGGGCGGAATAATGACACCGATGGTCCCGGCGGCAGCAGAGATTGCCGTAGCATATGCAGGGTCATAGCCCTCTTTCTTCATCTCTGGAATTGTGATGCTGCCGATCGCGGTCACCGTTGCAGGAGAGGAGCCGGACAGAGCGGCAAAAAACATGGACGCCACCACCGTCACCATACCAACGCTACCGGTAACCCATCCCACCAGGGCGTCTGCGAAGTCCAAAATTCGTCGTGAGATGCCTCCCGATTTCATTAGATTACCTGCTAAAATGAAGAACGGAATCGCCATCAGCGGAAAGGAATCCAAACCACTGAAGCAAGCAGTAGCCATACTGGTCAGGCCAATGTTTGTGGTCAAAGCCATGGTGGACATCGTCGCCACACCCAAAGACACTGCGATGGGTGCACCAATAATCATTAGGGAAAACATCATGCCGAAAAGCAGAAGAAGTTTTAATAGCATTAGCACGCACCCCCTTCTTTACCGGCTCTAGCATTCTTAATGTCATGGTAACAGTTTTGCAGCAGGCGGAACAACATCATAAGCATGCCGGTTGGAATTGAGGCATATGGAATCCACATAGGCAGTCCGCTGCCGACGGCAATCTGACCTCCGGACGCCACGCTAGCCGTCAGTTTTAAAGACAGATAAGCCATCATAATCAGAAAAACGATCCACACAACTGTAAAAACAATGGTACAAATCACCCGTGCGGTAGGTTTCAGCTTGCTATAGATCACATCAATACTCACATGTCTGCGCTCCTTGGTCGCATAAGACGCGCCTAGCCATGTCAGCCACAAAAACATGTACCGCGCAATTTCTTCACTCCAGGGCAGAGGAATCTTCAGCAAATAGCGGGTAATCACCTGCATCGCTACAATCACGACAGCGGCAATCATGAGAACGACCAGAACGATCTCTTCCAGCCGCTGGTTTAAGAATTTCAATACTCTCATGATAAAGAGAACTCTCCTCTCTCAAAAGAAGCCCCGCACAGAGATCTCCATCTTTTTATGCAGGGCTTCAACTGCATCTTGCGGAAGGCGATTTATTTGTTGTGCGCAGCAGCCATATCAATCAGATCCTGACCGTAATTCTTGGCAGCGGTCTTGTAAACGCTGTCCTCAGCAACCTTCTGGAAGGCCGCTTTTTGATCCGCGTCCATGATCGTGACTTCCAACCCGGCAGCTTTAATCTCAGACAGGCGGCTCTCATTTTCCGCAGTGATCAGTTCGCGTTGGTAGGTCATTGTATTGGCAGCCGCTTCCGCAATCACAGCCTGATAGTCTGCCGGCAGGCTATTGTAAAATTCACCCGCGATACACATACCAATGGCTGTAAAAACATGCTCAGTAACGCTCATATAGCTTTGGGTTTCATACAGTGCATTGTTGTAGATCAGCGCAGTGGGATTTTCCTGACCGTCAACAGTCTTCTGCTGCAAAGCGGTAAACAGCTCACTGAAGGACATGGGCGTGGGAATAGCGCCCAGGGCCGTAAAATATTCCACATGCAACGCGTTTGTCATCGTGCGGATTTTGAGACCTTTCATATCCTCGGGGGTTTTGATGGATCTGGAGGAATTGGTGATGTTGCGGAAGCCCACGTCGCCCCAGCCTAGGTTGATAATGCCGGTGGCACTCTTCAGCTTTTCATTCAGGAGCTGGCCGAAATCGCCGTCCAGCGCCTCGTGTGCTGCATCCAAGGAAGTCCACAGATAGGGCAAACCCACCAGATTCCACTCGGGAACCACAGCGCCAATAGTACCGTCGTTCAAATAGGTCATTTCCAGATCGCCGATTCGCATGGATTCCAAGTTCTCAGCCAGAGAGCCCAACTGGGAATTCGGGTACAGCTCCACGGTGATGTTGCCGCCGCTGATGCCCTCCAGCGCAGTCTGAAACTTCTCAACCGTAGCTTTGTGGGAGGGATGGGCCTCGGCAACGTCATAAGCCAGCCGAATGGTAATTTTGTTGGTGGACGTAACCTTGGTAGTCAAGCCGTAGTCAGCAGGATTGATAGCGGTCGTACTTGCGCTGGAACTGGAACCGCCACTGGGCGCAGCGGCGCTGCTACTTTTGGAATTGCCGCAAGCAGCTAAAGACAGAGTCATCACAGCGGTCAACAACAGGCAAATCAGTTTTTTCATAAGTATGATCCTCCTTCAAATCGGTCTAATAAGCTATTTATTAAACATGCCTTTCGCACGTCTAACTCGACTTTACGCTTTTCACAAGAAACCAAGGACTCGAGCCTTTAGTTTTTGGCGTACACCATCTTTCCGCCCAGATATGTTTTCTTCACGGTTATGTCTTTAATTCTCTCAGGCTGGGTATGGAAGACATCGGCGTCCATAATAACAAAATCCGCCAGCTTGCCCGGCTCGATGGTCCCCTTAATAGTCTCTTCATAAGAGACATAGGCCGCGTTTCGGGTATACATAGAAACAGCTTCATATACCGTGACCCGCTCCTCTGGGAACCATCCGCCCTGAGGATACCCGTCCATGCCCTGGCGGGTGACAACGGCATATACGCCATGCATCGGATCGTAGGATTCACAGGGAGAATCTGAGCCGGCTGTTAGAATCATGTTGTTATCTAAGAGCTTTCTCCAGCAGTAGTGGTATCTGGAGCGCTCATTTCCCACCCGGCTCTCAGACCAGCGGACATTGGTTGAAACAAACATGGGCTGAATATCCACCACCACTGGCAGCTTGGCAATGCGGTCTATTACATTTTTGTTCAGCAAAGACATATGAATCATGCGAAAGCACCTTGGATCAGCGTTGGGATTATCCGCCCTAGCCCGCTCAATGGCGGTGGTCAACATCTCCGCAGCCTTATCTCCAATCACGTGGGCCCCCACCTGGATGTGCAGATCATATGCCTTTTTCACCTGGGCGTCCAACTGCTCTTGGGTGTAATTGGGAATGCCGCAAGTGCTGGAATCATCCTCATAAGGCTCGGACAGCAGCGCCGTGCGCCCACCCATATTGCCGTCTACATAGAGCTTGTAAAAGCCGTATTTAACCATATCGTTACCCAACCCTGTGCGGATAGAGCAAACGGGGAAAATGTCAAACCCCAAAAATACGCGGGCTGTCAGGCGACCCTCATCGGCCAGATCCTGATAAACGTCGGTATATTCCGGCAGATTGCAGTGCAGTCCCTGAATCGCGTGGACGCCAGTCAGGCCATGACTATTCAGTTCACGGCAGGCGGCCTCCACAGCGCCCTTTTTACCCTCCTGCGTGGCTAGGGGGTCAGGAATCAACGCTGACACGTCGGCGGCTGCCGCATCCCGCAGGGTGCCGGTGGGCTGGCCGTCTGGGCCAAACTCGACTGTACCGGGTACCTTGGGCTGAAACCCAACTCCAATGCCGCCAGCCTTCAGAGCAAGAGAATTTGCCACATTAACATGTAAACAATACCGGGTAATAATCAGTGGGTTGTTTGGGCAGACTCGATCCAGCTCTTCTCTCGTGGGCAGTTCCTTGCGATCTGTAAACCGCTCGTGGTCAAAGCCTGTCCCCTGTATCCATTGGCCCTTCGGAGTCTCCAGTGCCCGCTGGCGAATCATCTCCAGCAGTTCATCCACAGATTCCGCTTTCTTCAGGTTTAATTTCAGTCGGTCTCTGGCATATGCAAACAAATGCTGATGCGTATCAATCATTCCGGGAAGAACCGAAGCCTGATGCAGATCCACAACGTCTCCATCCTTTGCGATATGTCTGGCTTCCTCATCGGTTCCACAGTAAACGAATCTTCCATCTTCCACCACAATGGCGCTGCAAATATCGCCTTTTGATTTCATGGTATAGATCTTACCGTTGATATACGCTGTCGCCATAAGCGCGCTCCTTCCTTTTGATACAGGCCGTGAAATGCGTCCATATTTTTCTATGCAAAAATGGACAATGGTAGAGATCATATTGAACACCATTGTCCACTGAGTTGCATTGACTCGCCACTCACTATATTAAATATTGTGCCAAGTATATCACGTTAAAGCAGAATTTCACCCAACCAAACAAAAACAAATGGAACCAACCAAGCAAAGATTGTCTGTAAATTACCCACAATACAACGAGAGAAAACAGCCATATCCACACAGAACATTATAATAGCCGTGCAAAGCTTCATTGACTATGCTATCGCCGCAGTCTACTCGCAGTGTGTGGTTAGGAATGGAGAGAATCTTAGACTCCGACGAGATCACGATGATGCCTGTTTTTCCTACTGTCCGCAGCACTCTGGCGCTAAACTGATGGTTGCCGCGACCGAACAGAAAGCCCTGCCCACCAATGGGGGAGACAATAATGCACAGGTTACCATCCTTTGCATACTGCCAAAGCTGCTCCTCTGTTACATCCTTAGCCAAGAGCTTCCCATCTCGAATCACATCCACACCAAGAAGCTCATAAGGGAGTCCCAGTCGCTGAGAAATACACTTTGCCGAAGAGCCGGAGCCTATTGCATAGGTAATATTGGGTACCATATGGTCAGCCAGATATCCCGCAATGGCAGCCATCTGGTTCGTCTCGGTAGAAAAGCCGCTCTGCTTCATAGATTGCAGTTGCTCCGGCTGATCCGGCACCAGCATAGTGCCGTAAAGTACGGCTGCAACATGCCCGGAACGGTAAGCATTCTCATCCAGATCCACCACCTCCCGGCGGCTGGTGCTCATGGGAACGCCACGAGCAAGCGTGGCAGCCACCGAACCCGCTGCCTCAGGGGTTAGGGCAAACACCGCGGACTGTATTTTAACGCCGGTAGGAATGCCCAAAACCGACACATGCTCCCCGACTGCCTCGCAGATGTTACGCGCTGTACCATCTCCTCCAGCAAAAAGAAGCAGCCTCATATCAGCCGAGAGCATCTCCCGGGCAGCCGCCACGGTGTCGGCAGCGCCGGTAGTCTCCCCTTTTGTATGGTAGACCACCCGGTATGGCAGTCCCAGTTTCAGGCAGAGGTTCTCCCCCATTTCACCCGAAGCTGTCAGAATCACGATTTTTTTCCGGAAGGGCGTCAGTATCTTCATCGCCCGTTCCGCCTTCGTTCCCGATTCCGGCAGTGCGCCGCGGATCCGTGCGGCGGAGAGCACCGCAGCGCCATCGGTGCCTTTCAGCGCCACCTTACCACCCATGCCCGCAATGGGGTTAACTATCAGGCCAAAGGTCTCAAGCAAGTCCGTTCTGTTTTTGGTAAGCACGCCAAGTCACCGCCAGTTCGGTATAATCCTTGATATAACTTTTTTCCAGCTTGGCAATGGGCCCATTATAGGGCGCGTTAATCACTACTTCTGGCGTCGTATAAGCCTCGTCACTGATCTTCTTTAGAGCGGTTACATACTCATCAATATCGGCTTTGGAGTACGACTCGGTGGGTTCCGGGGTATAGGGCTCTGGAACGATCAGCGGGTGGTGGCTGGGGAAAAAGCGCTGGAACCCGAAGTCCAGCAGGTGCCGGTTTACGTCCTCCGCGCTGACGCCAGTATCCTTCAGCAGCCTTTCAAAGCTGTAACGAACCTGTTCCAAGCGGTTGGGCGCCTCTTCGGCCCAAGACATGGAGATACCCTTTACCTCGTTGAGAATACGTTTCATCATGTAATTATTATTCAGAATAGCAGTCTCGGCAACCGTTTTTAAGCCGTCACTCCCCAAACTCAAAACCCAGGCATAAGCGCGAACCACAGCGGCCAAAGAACCCTGAAACTGACGAATCTTGCCCACGGAAGCAGACCCATCATAATCGGTATAATAGTGCTTGCCGTCAAATCGGACGCGGGGACGAGGCAGGTACTTTTCCAGTTCGGCGCTGACACACTGGGCAGCGCAGCCGGGGCCCATGCAGCCATGCGGGGAGGAAAACGCCTTGTGCAGATTAAAATGGCACATATCGGCGCCCAGCTCTTTGGCGCGGACGATTCCAAATAGGCCATTGTAGTCCGCCATATCGCACACACACAGACCGCCGGCCTCGTGGACCACCTCCACGAACTGTCTAATAATGGGGTTGAAAACGCCAGTATCTTCAGGGTTTGTGACAAAAATGCCGGCAGTCTTTTGGCTGACAACAGCCTTTAAATTCTCTAAGCTAGGATAGCCCTTCTCGTCGGGGAACAAGCTGATCATCTCAAATCCCTTGGTGGCGGGAGCCGCGGAGTTCAAGGGGTGCGACAGGATCGTAGTGATAACTTGAGTGCGCTGTTTTTCTTCGCCACGGTCCTTAAAATACTTTTTTAGGACGGAAGCATTGGCGTATATGCCCTGACCGCCGCCGCCGGGCTGGAATGACACGGCGTCCAGACCAGAGATTTCCTTCATAATCTGCTCAAAGTCATAGATGAGCTTAAGGATACCCTGAGCGGTTTCATCATCCTGATACGGATGCAGCTCCGCAAATTTAGGGGAACGAACAAACTGTTCATTAATTTTAGGGCTGTACTTCATGGTGCAGGTACCCAGGCCAATATCAATGTTGATATCCTGACCAATGGTCTCCTGAGACAGGCGCAGATAGTGGCGCAGTACCTGCGGCTGAGCCATTTCCGGCAAGGCGGGCTTCTTTTTGCGTTTAAGGTCTGCGGGCATGAGGGTGTCGAGACTCCCTGTCACACCTTGAACCTGTCCAGACACATCGGGTACCAAAATGCTGCGGCTGCCCGGTACGCTTTGCTCAAAAATGAGCGACTCGTCCCATTGAGCCTCGTGGAAATTCCGCAGTTTCATATCAGACACGTTCATTCCCTCCTGACAGAATGTTCTTCAGCGCATTCTCCAGCGCATCTATGTCCGAAAGCTCGGTCTTTTCAGTCACGCACACCAGCATGGACTGACCCAGCTGAGGCATCTCGCGGCTCAGGTCATAGCCGCCGAAAATACCCTTATCTAGCAGCGCCTTGTTGATTTCGGCCACGGTCGTTCCGGTGCTGTCAAAATTCACGACGAACTCCAGAAAGCTATAGCTGCCGCTGTAAGGAAGCTTTACACGTGGCAGTTTCTCCAGCTGTTTCTGTGCATAATTGCTCTTATAAAGGATGTTCTCTCCCAGCTCGCGCATGCCCTCCGGCCCCATGACGGTCAGATATATGGCTGCCGTCACCGCCCATAGACCAACGCAGGTACCCAGATATTCAACGGCCTTTTCACGGACGTAGTAACTGGTTCGTTCCGGCAGTGCCCGGGCATAGCCGTATTGCCCCTTGGCGTTTTTAAAGATGCTGTAGAGGTGATGGGGATAGTTCATCACATACTTTTCTTCCTGGCGGGTCGCCAGATAACCGCCCAAGCCACCGCCATAGCTCATATGAATACCAAGGGGCTGAATCTCGCCACAGGAGATGTCCGCGCCATAGTCAGCGGGGGGCTGGGTTATCCCCAGAGAGGAGGGATCAGCATAAACGATGTACTCCGCACCCACGGCGTGTGCCAGCTCGCCGATCTCCCGGCATTGCTCTTCAAAGAATCCCAGAAAGGCAGGGTTCTGAATGAACACGCAGGCCGTATCATCGGAGAGCTTGCACTTAAGATCCTCCAGATCCAGCTGGCCGTTGGGACGGCTGGCTACAGTTACCAGCGTCATGCCCTCGCAATAGCATTTGAGCTGAGAGAGCAGATTTGGGTTCATATTGGCCGGCACCAGGGCGGTCGTCTTGCCGTTTATGCGGCGGGACATCATAATGGCGGTGGAAGCTGCCTGTCCACCGTCATAGGTGGGGAAACTCACCACGTCAAGATTCAGCAATTCCCCCATCATGCTGGTGAATTCAAAAAACGCCTGACATTTTCCATGGTCGGCATAAGTATCGCCACTGTAAGCGGTCAGAAACTCAGAGCGACCATTGATCTCATCGCATACAGCAGGTACGTAGTGGTTGTAGCAGCCGGCGCCGAGAAAACTAATATTTTCATCGCAGGTGCTGTTCTTGGACAGAATGCGATCCATGTACTTTTTCAAGGATATTTCTGACGTCAGTGCCTCCGGCAGGCTCATGGGTTTCTTCATACGCACCTCGTCCGGAATGAAGGAATAGATTTCCTCCACCGACTTGGCCCCGATGAAATCCAACATTTCTTTTCGGACCGCCTCGTTGCTATTTGGGATATAAGGATATTGTATCATGTCGTTCGCCTCCTATGTAGCGTCTACGGTTAAGGGCCACTGAACAAGGATTGTAATCATAGATTGGGCCAAAAGCAGCAGCATAGCGATAAGCTGCCGCCAAGAAAAGCCCAGTGTCTGTTTTTTGTTTTTTACGCGTGGAGGATATCAAAAGTCTCCGGCAGGGTACTGCCGCCGTCAATGACCATTTCGGTGCCGGTAATATACTTCGCTTCGTCAGAAGCCAGAAAGGCTACCAGGTCGCCAATCTCCTCCGTAGTGCACAGGCGCTTCAAGGGGATAAAAGCTGCCATGTCCCGCAGTGCGCTCTCAGGATCTTCGGGACGACTGTCGGCGGCTACTTGCTCCACCTTGGGCGTACGAACCCAGCCGGGCAGAATTGCGTTGACAGTAATACCGTGAGGGCCGGCCTCATAAGCCAGCGCCTTGGTAAAGCTCAGCACGGCGCCCTTGGTCAAAGAATACGTGGTTTGTCCCTCATCCACAACCTTGACACCGGTAACGGAAGATGTGTTGATAATCCGGCCATAACCCGCTTTAAGCATATAGGGGTACACCGCTTTGGCCATATTCCAGATGCCATAAATATTGACGCCAAAAATAAAATCCCGGGTCTTTGTGTCCAGATCCTCAAATTTCATCCGGCGGTTGACGCCGGCATTATTGAACAGGATGTCAATCTTCCCGTATTCAGACACAATCTCATCCACAGTCTTCTGCACGTCTTCCAGCTTGCTGACATCCACCCGCTTAGCAACAGCCTTATATCCCATAGAGCATATTTCCTTGGCGGCGTCCTCCACAGATTCAGCAAAGTCCAGCAGAATCACTGTGGCACCATGCTTGGCCAGAACTTTGGCACTGCCGTTGCCGATTCCCTGAGCCGCGCCCGTCACAATGGCAATCTTTTGATCCAATTTAACCATAGCCATGATCTCTCCTTTTCAGTCCGCCCTTTCAGACCGGGCAAAATTGCGTCTACATCTTAATTTCTTTATTATATCGCGGTCGAACT
>DATMYZ010000285.1:0-6112 GCA_035560675.1 Clostridia bacterium | reverse complement strand
GACAGTTATAAAGCAGAGCGCCGCCCGTGCATACAGGTAGCGCTCTTTCTTTTAGTATCGGCACCTTGCCGTCATCTCTTTGCAATTTTATAACCATGCAGCTAAATCTGCAAACGTTCCATCTACTTATCAAACACCCGGCTGCCCGGCTTAATGATTGGCAGGCCCTGCTTGCACAGTGGGCAATCGGCTTCCTCGTAAGAGAGCACTTCCATCGACACCGCTGCGTGCAGTGGCACACCAAAGTTAACCGCGCCGTTCGAGCGATCCACCACTGAGCCGACGCCGACCACCACACCGCCCTTTTCCTTCATGAGCGCAATAACCTCTTTGACCGAACCACCCGTTGTAATGGTATCCTCCACCACCAATATCCGCCAACCCGGCTCTACACTGAAGCCGCGGCGCAGCGTCATGACGCCGTTTTCACGCTCGGCAAAAATATTGCGGACACCAAGCTGCCGCGAAACCTCGTAGGTGATGATAACGCCCCCGATGGCGGGGCCGACAACCAGATCAATCTTTTTATCACGAAATGCCTCGGCAATATCCTTGCAGATCGGTTCGGCATACTTGGCGTCCTCAAAAACGCGAGCGCACTGCATATATTTGTCAGAGTGACGGCCCGAGGTCAGGCGAAAATGCCCGGTCTGAAGCACCTGAGCGTCTTTAAGCAGCTGAATTTTTTCATCTCTTGTCATAAGTTTTTCCTCCGGTTATTCAGTTATTAGCGCACCTACGAGTTCTTCCACCCGCTTGATGCCCTTACGGTTCATATAATCTTCAAGCTCATCGATAATGCGAACGCAGGCCATCGGATCGGACAGATTCGCTGTTCCCACCTGTACGGCGGTGCAGCCCGCCAACAGGAACATCACCGCATCCTCGCCGGTCATAATGCCCCCCATGCCCACCACGGGTATCGAAACGGCCTTCGCTGCCTGATAGCACATGCGCAGCGCCACGGGGCGCACCGCCGGGCCGGACAGTCCGCCAGTCCTGTTGGCAAGCACCGGCCTTCGGGTGTTGACGTCTATCGCCATGCCGGTAAGCGTGTTAATCAGTGAGACGGCATCCGCGCCGCCCTCTTGCGCGGCCACAGCCATCTCGGTAATATCCGCCACATTCGGCGAAAGCTTAATCATCATCGGCTTATCCGTGCAGCAGCGTACCGCCTGCGTCACTGCCAGAACGTTTTCAGGGTCACTGCCAAAAACGCTACCGCCTGCGTGAATATTAGGGCAGCTGACATTGACCTCGATAAAAGCCACCTCGCTACCATCTAGTTTTTTAGCCATATGGCAGAATTCTTCAATCGTGCTTCCCGATATGTTGCAGATCACTGTCGCACCCTGCGACAGCATCCACGGCAACTCGGTGGCTAAAAAAGCGTCGATGCCAGGGTTTTGCAGCCCGACGGCATTGAGTATACCACTGGGCGTTTCGACGATGCGCACCGGCGGGTTGCCCGCCCGCTCGAAGGGGGTCACGCCCTTAGCAGAAATACCACCCAGTCGTGAAACATTATAAAAACGGGTAAAATCACGCCCAAAGCCATAGGTACCGGAAGCGGCAATAATCGGATTTTTTAAGGTCACGCCGCAAAGCGAAACCGACAAATCGACCTTACTCACAATACCACCGCCTTTGCGTCAAATACCGGGCCATCTGCGCAGACGCGGCCAAATGTCTCGCCGCCATCCGCCTTCTTTGTTTTACATGAACAGGTCAGACACGCCCCATAACCACAGCCCATGCGCTGTTCTAATGACAGCTGACAGGGGATATTCCGTTCGAGGGCAAACGCTTGGACCGCTTTTAACATCGGTGTCGGTCCACAGGCGATAATAAGTTCCGGCAGCTCCAGCTTTTCTTTAACCGCATCAACCACCGTGCCGTTAAAGCCTCGGCAGCCATCGTCGGTGCAGATCATCAAATCTGCAAAGGGCGTAAAGTCGCCCTCGGCATAGATCTGCTCCGCCGTGCGAAAGCCCAGCACCGCCGTCACCTTCGCCGCCTTTGAAAACGTATGGCAGGCAAACAGCATAGGGGCCACGCCGACACCGCCGCCCAGAGCCCAGACCGTCTTAGCACCGTTTAGCGTGAAGCTGTTACCCAGCGGCGCTATGATTTCAAGCGTATCATCCGGTTCTAAAGCGCAGATGAGCTTTGTGCCGTCACCCTTGGGCTGTATACCCAGCGTAATACTGCCTGCGCCCGCATCGGCATCCATAATGCTGATCGGCCGCCGCAAAATATGCGAAGCATCGTTTGGCACTTTGATATGCACAAACATACCCGGCTGCACCAGTTGCTCAAATGTCTCAGGGGCATCTAACACCAAACGAACCATGTCTCGGCCCAAGGGACCTTTTTCTAAAATTTTAGCCAAAAACGGGCGCATCAGTTCACGCCCTTTCAGTATAATCGGCGGTGATGTCGTCGCGCATGCGTATCGCTTCGGCACGCACCGCCTCCAACCAGTTCATTTCAGGGCGCTTTTGGTGCGCACAGAGCAGTGAACGCGAGGCGTTGACCACAGCGCCACCCTTTGCGGAATCAAAGCAGCCACTTAAATCTTTGCCGGTCGCACCCTGCGCGCCGTAGCCCGGCACCAGAAACGGTGTGTGCGGCATGCGCTTTCTCAGCGAAGTCGATTCGCTGGGCCAGGTTGCGCCTACGACCGCCCCAACCGAGGAGTAACCACCTTCACCGACAAGCTCTTCGCCCCAAACGCTAACCAAATCAGCCATCAGTTCATAAATTTTGCGCCCATCGGCAGCTTCAATATCCTGTAGCTGCCCACCTGATGGGTTCGATGTTTTAACTAGAACATAAATGCCGCCGCCATGCTGCTTGGCTTCATCTGCAAACGGCTTTATACCGTCCACGCCAAGGTAAGCATTTACCGTGACAAAATCACTAAAGAATTCTCCCTCAGGGTTTAAATAAGCGCGCGCGTACGCCCCCGCTGTAGCACCGATGTCGTTGCGCTTACAGTCCGCTATCGTAATATAGCCGTGCTGCCGGGCATATTCAAGGGTTTTGGCAAATACCGTCATACCCGCTATACCATATATTTCGTAGTACGCCACCTGCACCTTGACACAGCCAATGAGATCGAAAAGCCCGTCGATGAGCGCCATATTATATTTTAAGATCGCCTTGCAAATTTCCTTATTCGAATCATCTTTAGGCGCAAATTCGGGGGGCAGGTGCGACACCTGTGTATCAAGCCCCATAGCAGTCGGGTTTTTCACCCGTGCAATCGCCGCCGTAAGGCGGTCTGCCGCATTGTTTATCATCTTCGTAACCATTCCTTTCTGTGCCGCTGTTATGCGGAGTTAAGGCCCTATAGCACCCGCTCGTATACCAGCCTGCCAGACTGGAAGGTTTTAAGCACTCTGCCGCTTAAAGCTTTGCCATGCAGCGGGGTGTTTTTGCCGCGCGATAGAAATTTTTGCGCGTCCACCATCCATTCTTTGTCGTCAGCCAGAAAGAAGTCCGCGGGCTGCCCTTCAGCAATAACGCCGCCGGGAATTTTGGCAATCTGCGCAGGTGTTAAGCACATCTTTTCCACCAGATTTTCCAGTGTGAAAAGGCCGCTTTTAACCAAGCGGGTATAGCAAGAGGAAAATGCCGTTTCAAAGCCTGAAATTCCCTTAGCTGCCATTGCAAATTCCACATGCTTGTCGTCGATATGGTGTGGCGCGTGGTCGGTCGCGATGGCGTCCACCGTGCCGTCGAGCAGGCCGCCGATCAGCGCCTCCTGATCGGCCACCGTTCTAAGGGGTGGCGCCACCTTGGCATTGACGTCATAGCCCTCGCAGGCTGTTTCGTCCAGACAAAGGTAATGCGGGGTCGTCTCACAAGTCACTTTGACGCCGCGTGCCTTGGCCTGGCGAATCAGCTCGACGCAGCCTGCCGTGGAAATGTGGCAGATATGAATACGCGCTTTGTTTTCCTCTGCCAATATCAGGTCTCGGGCAACTGGCCCCTCTTCCGCCGCGCGAGAGATTCCGGGCAGCCCCAGAATGGTGGCTGTAACCCCGCGGTTCATCACGCCACCTTCGGTGAGCGATAGTTCTTCGGGGTGCACCGCGACATAGGTGTCAAAGCGCGCCGAATAAAGAAGCGCCAACTCAAGCAGACGTGCGTTTGAAACCGGGCTGCCGTCATCCGAGAAGGCCACTGCACCAGCTGACTTCATGTCGCCCATTTCGGCGAGTTCCTTGCCCTCCAGCGCTTTAGAAACCGCGCCAATGGGGTATACCTTGCAGTAGCCCGCCTCGTCGGCCTTGTTTTTAATATAGCTGGTAATGGCTGCGCAATCATTGGCCGGGTGTGTGTTCGCCATGCACAGCACAGACGTAAATCCGCCTGCCGCTGCCGCTCGGGTTCCGCTCACAACATCCTCTTTATATTCATAGCCGGGGTCGCGCAGATGGCAGTGAAGGTCGACAAGTCCGGGCAGTAAAAATGCGCCCTCGGCGTTAATCACTTCTCCCTCACCAGAAAGTCCCTGACCCATTTTAGCAATAATACCGTTTTCAATCAGGAGGTCGGCAGTCTGCCGCCCATCGGCGTTGACAATGACAGCATTTTTAATCAGTGTGCTCATCTAACGTCCCTCCTTGTCATCATATACAGCAGCGCCATGCGCACCGCAACGCCGTTGGTCACCTGCTCGTTGATGAACGACTGGTCAGAGTCGGCGACATAGCTTGAAATTTCAACCCCACGGTTCATCGGACCCGGGTGCATGACCAGCGCGTCAGGCCGCGCCAGTGCCATCATCTTGGGGTCAATACCAAAGTAGCGCGAATATTCTCGTACCGAGGGGAACAGCCCCTTCTTCTGGCGCTCAAGTTGGATGCGAAGCGCCATGACGACATCAGCGTCACGCACCGCATCTTCAACATGGTAGCAGTAATCGACACCGGGCATCTCACAGCCGGGCGCTGGCAGCAGTGTCGGCGGGCCGGCCAATACCACTTTGGCACCCATTTTGGTCAGGCCGTAAATGTTTGAGCGCGCCACCCGGGAGTGCACGACATCGCCAACCACCGCGACCTTTAAGCCCTCAAAACCACCTTTTTTCTCGCGAATGGTCATCATATCCAAAAGTCCCTGAGTGGGGTGCTCATTGGTGCCGTCGCCCGCGTTTATGATGGACGATTTGACATGCTTGGCCATGATATGCGGTGCGCCACTCATAGGGTGGCGCATAATGATGACGTCGGTCCCCATCATGTCGATGGTCTTGGCGGTATCAATAAGCGTCTCGCCCTTTTTAACGCTGGAGGAGGACGCCGAAATATTTGCCGCCACCGCCGACATATATTTGCTTGCCAGCTCAAAAGAGAGGCGGGTCCTGGTGGAGTTTTCATAAAACAGCGTGACAATGGACTTGCCCTGTAGGTGAGAGGTCTTTTTCGTCGGGCCAACCACCACCTGCTTCATAGTTTCAGCCATATTTAAAATTTCTTCAATTTCTTCTCGGCTGACATCCCGCAGCCCTAAGAGATCCTTTGTTTTTAATGCCATCTTTTCACCCTTTTTCTCTATTCCAGCGTTTCGATAAACACAGCGCTCTCCCCGTCAATTTCAGGCAGACAGACGTGAACGACTTCGTTGCTTGAGGTGGGCAGATTTTTGCCAATAAAATCTGCCCGGATGGGCAGCTCCCGGTGGCCTCTGTCCACCATGACCATTAGCTGAATACATTTGGCACGCCCATTTTCCATCACCGCTTCGATTGCCGCGCGAGCGGTGCGTCCGGTATAAAGCACATCATCCACTAAAACCACCCGTTTGCCAGAAACCATAAACGGAATATCGGTACCGTTAATTACCGGGTGCTCGGCCAAAAGCGACAAATCATCGCGGTAAAAGGTAATATCCAACATCCCCACCGGCAGCTTCACCCCATAGTACTGTTCAACCAGTGTCGAAACCTTTTGAGCCAACGGCACGCCGCGCCGCTGAATGCCGATGAGCACGATATCGTCGGTTCCCTTGTTGCGCTCAATTAGCTCGTGCGAAAGCCGCACACAGGCGCGGTTAATATCCGCTGCGTCCATAATATCTTTGCGTTTCAAACGTATCTCCC
>DATMYZ010000284.1:0-11649 GCA_035560675.1 Clostridia bacterium | reverse complement strand
TATTAATGTCTTGGACTAAACGAGATCGTTTTAATGCGGTGATGAACGGAGAGCTGGCCGATCGAGTGCCGATAACGGCGTACCGCCACCATACAGACTTTGAGCATAGCGGTCCGCGGGTGTTGGCAGATAAGCTGCTTGAATTCCAGCGCGAATACGATTGGGATGTGCTAAAAATAAATCCTCGCGCGGTTTATTACTATGAGGCATGGGGCAACGAGTACGACTACGACCATTACAACGATGTTGTTCCCACCCGCACCAAAACGGTGGTTAACGATTACCGTGACCTTGAAAAGGTCCAGGTGCTGCCCGGTGATCAGGGCGTTTTGGGAGAGCAGCTGGACATGTGCAAAATGATTGTGCAAGAAAGCGACCCCAATGTTCCCATCTTTCAGTCGGCGTTTACGCCTATAGGCATTCTTCTCAACCTATGCGGTATGCGCAGCGTTGGGCGCTATCGCCCTTCGCCCAGAGATGAAAGTCCATTGATTAGTCTGTGTCTTGAGCGCCCCGAGGAAGTGAAACGGGCACTGAAGAACATTGCCGAAACGATGGCAGATTATTGCTCGAAGCTGATGACTACCGGCATTGATGGCGTATTCTACGCGTGCCTTGGCATGGCTCGAACCGGCTATTTTACGATGGATGAATGGAAGGAATTTGTAGAGCCCTATGATCTGATGGTTCTAGAGGCATTAAAGGGTTCTCAGAGCATCATCCACACCTGCGGTATTTATGGTAACCCAGAGCGTTTTACCTCTTGGCCGATCAAGATGATCCACTGGGCTTCCAGCGCAACCGGCTGCCCCAGCATTGAGGGAAGCCAAACGTGGCTTAACGGCAAAATCGCCATGGGTGGCGTCGACGAACGCCCATTTGGAGAAAATAAAGCGCAGGAAATTGGTCAGCTGGCGCGTGCCACTTTACTAAAGATGAAAGATCAGCCATTCCTTTTGGCGCCCGACTGCTCGGTTTCAATTCACACGCAGGATGATGAACTGCGTATATTCCGGGCCAGTGTTGAAGAAAACAAACGTTAAATACGGCTATTGGCGTATAAAACGACTATAGATACGAAAGGATTTGTCTTATGATAACATATCTGCAAGCGGGCAGAGCCCTTACCGGGGATGGCAAGACGGTATTAGCTCCCGCATGGATTGGCTTTGAAGGCAAGTATATTACCTATGTGAGCTCTAAAAAGCCGCAGGACGCCACTGAAGAGAACACGCAGGTACTTGATAGCACGGTTACTCTGACCCCTGGTCTGCTGAATATCCACGACCACATCAGCCGAAAGTCGCTTAGAACCCCTGCCGCAGGCAAGACCTTTGGCGAATGCGCCACCAAGCTGATGGATAATGATCTGCCTTATCTCATTTTACATAGTTATGTGAATATGCTTAGTTACCTTAAAGACGAGGGCATTACCTATGTGCGCGATCAGGGCCTGACCGGCTATACCTGCATAAATCTGCGGCAGGCCATTAACGAAGGGCTGCTCATGGGTCCCTATATCAGCAGCTGCGGCATGTCCATCAGCATTACCGGCGGCCACTGCTACCGTCAGAGTATGGAATGTGACGGTGCCGATGCAGTTCGTCGCGCGGTTCGCATTCAATGCAACAAGGGTGCCGATGTCATCAAATTTATGGGTAGCGGTGGCTTAGAGCACTTTCCGCAGGAGGACCCAAGCATTCCGCAGTTTACGCTCGAAGAGCTAAAAGCGGGTGCAGATGCCGCGCATGATCTGGGGCGTGACTGCGCCGTCCATGCCTATTCCAACGAAGGTATACGCCGTGCAGTTTTAGCTGGAATCGACAATATCGAGCATGGTTGCATGATGTCAGAAGATCTTATAGAAGAAATGGCCAGGCGCGGTATTCATCTTAACCCAACCATGACCGGCATCCGCGGAGCGGCCAAGGCGGGGCCGAATGCTAAATTTTGGAATATACTGCAAGAGCGTGTGTTCCAAAGGCAGGAGCAGGGATTGCGCTGGGCAAAGGCAGCGGGCATTTTGATAGGCGCTGGCACAGACACCGCTGGAACGCTCCGCGATGAAATTGTCATGATAGCCGAAACGCTGGGCGAAGGCCCTGTAGAAGCTATTGGCCGCGCAACCGGTATTAACGCCCAGATTGTAAAGCGCGACGACATGGGGCTTTTGGCGGTCGGACGGTTGGCTGACATAGTGGCATTCGATGGGGACTTGACCCAAAGCCTTGACGGACTGGCACATGTTGTGCAAACATGGAAAGATGGCAAACCCTGCAAGTAAATAAAACTGTGCAGCAGCGGAAAGGACGGATAACCGGTAATGATGCGGGAGGATTTAATCAAGCGTGCCCTGCAGGGAATAGACGAGCTTGCACCAATCATATTGGGCATTAGCCATACTGTTTTTGAAAATCCCGAAATGGCGTTTCAGGAATTCAAATCTGCCGATCTTCTTCAGTCGTTCGTAGAAAGCCACGGATTTACCGCGGAACGTGGAACCGAAGCGCTTCAAACTGCCATCCGTGCGGAACACAACCCGCAGACGGACGCCGTCAATATTGCCTTTATTGCTGAATTTGATGCGCTGCCCAACGGGCACGCCTGCGGACATAATCTGATTGCAGCCTCGGGCGCGGCGGCAGCTGTTGTATTCGATGAATTGGTGCATCAGTGTGACTTACCCGCCAATAGCATTTTTCTTGGTACCCCCGCCGAAGAGGGCGGTGGCGGAAAAATAAAGATGCTCGACTCCGGCATGTTTGAAAGCATTCATTACGCCATGATGATTCACCCCTGCGACGCCACGATGGTCGAAGATTGGTCGCTAGCCGGACAGACGCTCACCTTCCGCTTTTACGGGCGCAGCGCACACTGCGCGGCAAGTCCGTGGCTGGGAGCAAACGCACTGGCTGCCGCAACCGAAACGGTGAATATGGTCAACGCGTGGCGAAGCCAGTTCCGCGACTATAGCCGGGTGTTCCCCAATATCACGCATGGCGGCGAGGCTACGAATGTCATTCCTGATTTTGCTGAATTAAAATATAACGTGCGCAGTGACGATGTGGACTATCATCAGGAACTGGTGAATATTGTCGAAAATTGCGCCGCCTGCGCCGCCAAAGCTTTCGGCGTAACGGCTAAAATAGAAAAAACCTTTGCCTATCTGCCTGTGCACAATAGCAAGGTTTTAGAAAAGCATATGGCGAACGCATTTGGGCGTTTGGGGGAGGCCGTTATTCCGCGTTATCGTGACCACGGCATTGGCAGCACCGATATGGGCAACGTTACTCAGCGGCTGCCCGCTATCCACGGCCATTTATTCCTAACTAACGAAAACACCCATACTGATGCGTTTCGAGAGGCGGCTGGCGGTGAACCGGGCGACACGTATGTGATTAAGGCTACAAAAGCACTGGTTCTGACCGCCATCGGTCTGGTTACAGATCCACAGGTTTTAAACAGCATTTGAAAGTCCCCTTTTTATACCCATCCTGTTTGCCGCCGCAATGCGGCAACATGTGATAGAAAGCAAAAATGAAAAAGGTAAAAGGAGAAAATTATGAAACGAATTTTAGCTACGCTTCTCGCTCTTGCGACCATTTTAGGCGCCACAGCCTGCGGCGGCTCCGGCAGCTCCAGTGCTGCCACCAGCACCTCGGGTTCGTCAGCTTCTTCAGAACCGAAAATAACAAAGACCGATCTGGTGATTGCCACCGCCGCTGAAGCAGTTACACTAGATCCTCAGGGCGGTTGGGACGGCAACTCGCTGTATGTTATGCGGCAGATGTATAACGGCCTAGTCAAGCTCAACAGCAGCATGGAAATTGTCGGTGATCTGGCGGAAAGCTGGGAATTCACTTCCGACACTTCTGTGACCTTTAAGCTTGAAAAGGGCGTTAAATTCCACAATGGCGAAGAAATGAAGGCCAGCGATGTTGTTTACAGCATTGAGCGCGCACAGAACAGCGCCAAGGTTAAAACGTTTACAGCCAACATCGCTTCTGTGGTGGCAGACGACGAATATACCGTCACGATCAACACCACTGTCCCGTATGCACCACTGATGGCCAACCTGTGCCACACCGCCTGCTCCATTGTCAGCCAGAAGGCGGCAGAAGCGGCCGGGGATAAGTTTTCGGCTTCTCCGGTCGGTACAGGCCCGTTCAAGTTTGTTAAATGGGATTCCGGCGACAAGATTGTTTTAGCAAAAAATGAGGATTATTTCGGCGGCAAGGTGCTACCCACTTCTTTGACCTTTAAGCTGATGAGCGAAGGCTCTGCCCGTACCATCGCGCTGGAGACCGGCGAGGTTGATCTTAACCTAGTTGTCTCCGCTCCCGATGCTTCCAGACTTCGCAGCGAAAAGGACGTTGAACTAATCGTCAGCATGAGCCCCAAGATTGAATATGTCTCTATGAACCAGAAAGAGAAGCCTTTTGACAACGCGCTGGTGCGCCAGGCTATCAACTATGCCATCGACCGCAATTCTCTGAATACGGTCGCAACAGCCGGCTATGGCGAAGTGACCGATTCCGTGATGAACAAGCAGGTTAGAGGCTATACCGACAATGTTGTTCATTACGAGTATAATCTTGAAAAAGCCAAGGAATTGTTAAAGCAGGCCGGATATGAAAACGGCTTTGAGACGACGATCCTTGTCTCTGGCGATACCCGCAATACCGAGGCACAGTTAATTCAGGCCAATCTGGCCGAAGTGGGCATCAAGGTTTCTATCGAAACAGCGGAATCTACCACTGTGCTTGAGCAGATCAACAATGGCAACTACAAAATGTTTATCATGAGCTACAATAACACCACGGGTGACCCTGATACCAGCCTGTACATGCTGTTTAACTCTAAGGTCCCCGCTTCTTCAGGCAACCGCTCGTTTACCAATATCCCTGAGGTGGACAAAATGCTGGAGGATGCGCGTATAGAGGGCGACAACAACGCCAGAATGCAGATTTATGGCGACCTTCAGAAAACGCTGACCGAGCAGGCCGTTTGGGTGCCCCTATACTGTGTGCCCAACATGGTTGGTGTCCGCAGCGCGCTCACAGGCTATATGCCGCACCCGATGGGCAACGATGTTTTCGACCAGCTTACGTACTAAAATAATTTACCTGTAAGGCTATTTTGATTAGCCAGTGATTCCGGGTGGGCGCTGCTGCAAGATCCGCTTGTGGACAGCGCCCATTTAGGAATAGGGCGCTATCACACCGGCGGGCACATATTCTACAGGCGTGCCCTCCGGACAGACTAAAAGCGTATGGAATAAAAACAAAAGTGAGGGAGTGCCGTGCATAAATATATCTTTAAGCGCATCCTGATGATGATTCCCGTTGTCATTGGTGTTTCGCTTCTAGTGTTTATCGTTCTAAAAATGACGCCGGGCGATCCCGCGCGTGTTGTAGCCGGATCTGAGGCGGACGAAGCAACTGTTGCGCAAATTAGAACGCAGCTAGGGCTCGACAAGCCGGTATTGCAACAGTATGTAGACTACATGGTTGGCATAGCGCATGGCGATATGGGAAGCAGCTATACCACTGGTAAGCCGGTTATTTCAGAAATTCTTTCCCGTATGCCCACCACCTTTATCCTTGCGTTCGCCGGTGTTCTGGTCGCCGTGCTTATCGGAATCCCGCTGGGGATAATCTCTGCGACAAAGCAATATTCAATTATGGATAATATCAGTACCCTACTGGCGCTGACCGGCGTGGCGATGCCGAATTTCTGGCTAGGCCTGATGTTGATTCTGGTTTTCGCCTTGCATTTGGGATGGTTGCCCAGCGGCGGTGCAAGTTCATGGCAGGGCTATATTCTACCTGCTATCACCTTGGGTGTTGGTGCGACAGCCAACTTTATGCGTACCACCCGTTCGAGCATGCTTGAGGTCATCCGACAGGATTATATTCGCACGGTGCGCGCAAAGGGCGCAAACGAGCAGAAGGTCATTCTAGGACATGCCTTGCGCAATGCGCTGATTCCCGTCGTTACAGTTATCGGTTTACAGATTGGCACCCTACTTGGCGGCGCGGTTATTAACGAAACCGTGTTTTCACTGCCGGGCGTGGGCATGCTGATGATTAACTCTATCAACAAGAAGGACGAGCCAGTGGTGCTGGGATGTCTTATAACCTTTGCCATTGTGTTCAGCTTGGTCAATCTGCTGGTGGATATTTTATACGCCTATATTGACCCTCGTATCAAGTCACAGTATCGCTGAAAGGGGGGCTGGATATGAATAAGACCACTGCAACTGCCCAAAAAGAGAATCTCAAAAAGCGCAAGCGCGGCCAGCTGACTGAAATCTGGCGCAGAATGCGCCGCAATAAACTGGCGATGATAGGCCTTGTTATTGTTATTATCCTGATTTTTATTGCGGTTTTTGCGGACCAGATAGCGGATTATAATACTGTTGTCATCAAGCAGAATGTTGTCAACCGTTTGCAGGGCCCCAGCGCTCAGCACTGGTGCGGAACCGATGAGTTCGGACGTGATATTTTTGCTCGCCTTGTACATGGTGCCAGAATCAGCCTCTTGGTAGGTGTTGTGGCGGTTTGCATTGCGCTGATTACGGGCGGAACGCTCGGCGCGATTGCCGGCTACTTCGGCGGCGTCATCGACAACATCATCATGCGCATCATGGATATCTTTTTGTCGATTCCGATTCTCTTACTGGCGATTATGATAGTGGCGGCATTGGGGTCCAGTATGATGAACCTGATGATTGCCATCGGTCTGGCCAGTATGCCAACCTTTGCGCGAATTGTGCGCGCCTCTGTTCTGAGCGTTAAAGATCAGGAATTTGTAGAGGCTGCCAGAGCCATTGGCGCTAAGAACCATCGGATTATTCTGCGCCATATTATGCCCAACTGTCTTTCGCCCATCATAGTGCAGGCGACGCTGCGGGTTGCGACAGCAATTCTTTCCACCGCGTCTCTGAGCTTTATCGGGCTTGGCATTCAGGCACCCGCCCCGGAATGGGGTGCCATGCTGGCAAGCGGACGCGCCTATATACGCGACGCGCCTCATATCGTCATCATTCCCGGCCTGCTAATTATGATTACGATTCTGGCATTGAACCTGCTTGGTGACGGCTTGCGCGACGCACTTGATCCGAAGCTCAAACGGTAAAGGGGTATTGCCATGAATAATGAAAACATATTACTGGATATTCAGAATCTCAGTGTTGAGTTTCGCACCGACGACGGTGTTGTCAATGCGGTAAATGACCTGAGCCTTAAAATTCAACGCGGTAAAACGCTTGGTCTTGTCGGCGAGACTGGTGCGGGCAAGACGACAACGGCGTTATCTATTTTACGTTTGATTCCCGACCCGCCCGGTATTATTACAAGCGGAAATATCACGCTTGACGGTGAGGATATTCTTGCTGCGGGCAAACGCCAGATGGAAAAAATGCGCGGCAATCTGGTCAGCATGATTTTTCAGGATCCGATGACCAGTCTGGACCCTGTGCTTCCCGTGGGCGACCAGATTGCGGAGGTTTATCTGCTGCACGAGCGTATCAGCAAGGATGAGGCGCACAAAAAGGCGGGCGATATGCTTGAGCTGGTCGGTATCCCTGCTTCGCGCGGGCGTGACTATCCGCATCAGTTTTCCGGCGGAATGAAGCAGCGCGTCGTCATCGCCATGGCGCTGGCTTGCAACCCTAAGCTATTGATTGCGGACGAGCCCACCACGGCGCTTGACGTGACCATTCAAGCGCAGGTGCTCAAGCTGATGAAAGAACTCAAGGCTAAATATAACATGTCGATGCTGATGATTACGCACGATCTTGGCATTGTGGCCGAGGTTTGCGACGAGGTTTCGGTGGTCTATGCTGGCAGAATTGTCGAACATGGAACGCTGGAGGATATTTACGAGCATACCGCCCACCCGTATACCGAGGGCTTATTCAACTCCATCCCCAATATTGATGCCCGGACGCATCGGCTGATTCCGATTCCAGGTCTGATGCCAGACCCGACCGATCTGCCGCCGGGGTGTCCCTTTGCGCCGCGCTGCGGCTATGCCAAGGCGGAATGCAGCCAGGCGCTACCCCCTAAAACACAGCTGAGCGACACGCATTTTGTATACTGCATTTTGCGGCAGAAGGAGGAATAAGCGTATGGCAGAAGAACGTCCGATCCTTGAGGTACGCAACCTCAAGAAGTATTTTAAGACGCCAAAAGGATTGCTGCATGCAGTAGACGATGTCTCTTTCAGCATTCAGCGCGGCAAAACACTTGGAATTGTCGGTGAAAGCGGCTGTGGAAAATCGACGACCGGTCGCGCAGTGTTGAGACTGCTGGAGCCAACTTCCGGAGAAGTGGTTTTTGAAGGCCGCAATGTGCTCAAGCTCAATATGGACGAAATGCGGCACATGCGGCAGAAAATGCAGATTATTTTTCAGGACCCTTATTCATCCCTGAACGCGCGCATGACCATCAGCGATATTATCGCAGAACCGCTTCGGCTGCATAACCTCTGTTCCAGCGCTGCCGAGCGTGAGGAACGGGTGACGGACATCATGAAAACGGTCGGTCTGGCGGAGCGGTTGGTTAACAGCTATCCGCACGAGCTGGACGGTGGGCGGCGCCAGCGTGTGGGAATTGCCCGCGCTCTTGTGTTGCAGCCAACCTTTATTGTCTGTGATGAGCCGGTTTCGGCGTTGGATGTGTCTATTCAGGCACAGATTTTAAACCTGATGCAGGATTTGCAGGAGCAGATGCACCTGACCTATATCTTCATCACTCATAACCTTTCTGTTGTCAACCATCTGGCGGATGAAATTGCAGTTATGTATTTGGGTCAGGTGGTCGAAAAAGCGCCCGCGGTCGAGCTGTTTGAGCACCCCATGCACCCCTATACCAAGGCGCTGCTTTCCGCCATCCCTAAACCAAGCCTGAGGAAGCGCGCCGAGGTGCAGCCGCTGTCGGGTGAGATCTCTTCTCCCATCAATCCGCCGCAGGCTTGCCGCTTTGCCCTGCGCTGTCCTTATGCCTGCGACCACTGCACACAGGGTGTGCCGCCGCTGACGAATATGGGCGGAGAACACTATGTTGCCTGCTGTTTGTGCCAGAAATAACATGGGGACAACGGCAAAAAGGAGAACTTATGGATTGTAAATTATATGAAAATCATCTTGCCATCCTAAAAAGCGAGCTAATTGTTGCATTGGGATGCACTGAGCCGATTGCCATTGCTTACGGCGCCGCTAAGGCGCGCGAAACACTGGGTGTGATGCCGGAGCGTTGCTTGGTGCGGTGCAGTGGCAATATTATTAAGAACGTCAAGGGTGTCGTGGTGCCGATGTCCAAGGGCATGCGCGGTATGGATGCTGCGGCTGCGCTGGGCATCGTTGGCGGCGACGCTTCGCAGGCGCTGGCTGTTCTCGAAAGCGTCTCCGATGCGGATGTCGAGACAGTTCGCCGACTTTTGGCGGATGGTTTTTGCATCTGCGAGCTGGCTGAGGGTGTCGAAAACCTGTACATTTCAGTTGCAGTAAACGCGCAGGCGCACAGCGCTGAAGTAGAGATTCGAGATTACCACACTAATATTACTAAAATAGTCCGTGATGGCGACGTAATTTACGCGAAAGAACAGCAGAGCGCTGCCGTCGATAAAGAAAAGGGCGATAAAACCTTACTGAATCTGCACAATATTCTTGAGTTTGCTAACTGCGTGCATATGGCCGATATCGAAGACCTTATCGGAAAGCAGATTGCCTATAATACCGCAATCTCTGAAGAAGGGCTAAAGGACCCCTGGGGTGCGCAGGTCGGACGTACGCTGGTTGAAAACGATGGTGAACAGGACATCAAGGTGATCGCCGCCGCGGCGGCAGCAGCCGGCAGCGATGCTCGCATGAGTGGCTGCTCTTTGCCGGTGGTCATTAACAGTGGCAGTGGCAATCAGGGGATTACCGTTACCATGCCTATTGTGGCTTATGCCAAAAGATTTGGTGTCTCCAAAGAGAAAATGTACGCTGCGCTTTGTGTTGCTAATCTGGTCAGTATTCATCAGAAAAAGTATATCGGCAGCCTTTCGGCTTATTGTGGCGCTGTGAGCGCGGCAGCAGGCGCCGCCTGTGGCCTGGCCTATATGAGCGGTGCGGGTTATTCCGAGATTAGCAAGACCATTACCAACACCATTTGTACCACCGGGGGCATAGTCTGCGACGGCGCAAAATCCAGCTGCGCTGCAAAAATAGCCGCATCGGTCACAGCGGCCATTACAGGGTGGCAAATGGCCAAAAAAGAGCGGGCATTCCAACCCGGCGAAGGGCTGGTAGAAGAAGATGTAGAAGACACAATTGCTAATATCGGGCGAATGGGTCGAGACGGAATGCGGTCCACGGATGTGGAAATCTTGAATATCATGTTGGGGCATTAATCGTTACTATTAACTATGATAAGGTACAATAAATTGCGCAAATTCAAAAAGCAAAATAAGACAAGGTTTGCAAATCTCTGTTAGAATGAAGTTACCACACAGCATTCGAAAGGAGACAGCCAACCATGTCCGAGAAAATTGTACAGTTAAACGAGGAAGTAATCAAGGGGCAAATCAAGGAATTGGTTCGGGGCAGCGTGGAAGAAACGCTCAACGGGCTGTTGGAGGCTGAAGCGGAGAAACTGACACAGGCTGCCAAATACGAGCGCAGCGAGGAACGTCAGGGCTACCGTAGTGGCCATTACAGCCGGAACCTCACCACCACATCTGGCGATGTCACGCTCAATGTGCCTCGTCTCAAAGGAATTTCTTTTGAGACCGCCATCATAGAACGCTACCGCCGCAGGGAGAGCAGCGTAGAGGAAGCGCTTATTGAGATGTATCTTGCCGGTGTCTCTGTGCGCCGCGTGGAAGACATCACGGAGGCTCTCTGGGGCAGCAAGGTATCTCCGTCCACCATCAGCGAGCTGAACAAGAAAGCATATGTCCATATTGAAGACTGGCGCAACCGCCCGTTACAGGGCGGGCGCTATCCATATGTCTATGTGGACGGCATCTACCTGCGTCGCAACTGGGGCGGTGAGTTTGAAAATGTAGCCATTCTGGTAGCGATTGCAGTTAATGAGGACGGCTACCGTGAGGTTCTCGGTGCAGCCGAGGGCATGAAAGAGGACAAAGCCAGCTGGGTTAGCTTCTTTCAATGGCTAAAAAGCCGTGGTTTAAATGGGGTGAAACTTATTGTTGGCGATAAGTGCTTAGGCATGCTAGAGGCCGTTGGCGAAGTGTTTCCAGAAGCCAAATACCAACGTTGTACCGTGCATTTCTATAGAAATGTGTTTTCTGCTGTGCCACGCTCCAAGGGGAAACTAGTAGCTAAAATGCTCAAGGCCATTCATGCTCAAGAGAGCAAAGCTGCCGCTAGGGCGAAGGCCAAGGACGTCGTTGCAGCACTCAAAGAGATGAAGCTCAAGGAGGCGGCTAAAAAGGTGGAGGATGGCGTTGAAGAAACTCTGACCTATGCTGATTTTCCCTCGGAACACTGGACAGGAATCCGTACCAATAACGTCATAGAACGGCTGAACAGAGAAATTCGCAGGCGCACCCGCGTAGTTGGCTGCTTTCCCGATGGGAACTCGGCCTTGATGCTGGTCTGTGCCCGCCTACGACATGTAGCCGGTACGCAGTGGG
>DATMYZ010000283.1:0-4437 GCA_035560675.1 Clostridia bacterium | reverse complement strand
CCTTCGCTCCGTCCATTTACTACCCCTGTTTAATAATCAAAGAGAACATCGCAAAATACCATTGCCGCCTTTAAAACTTTAAATATCGTGAATCAAACAGCCCGGTGCATATCGGCTTGACACCGGGGAAAATAACATGGTAATGTTAAAATAATCGTCGTATGGCTCGTTCACATGGATTTTTGTATACTTTCGGTATTGTATTTGCAATTTTTTTGCTGTTTCGTAATTCTTGAGCGACCCTAATGAGCAAGCTGCCCAACTGTGTTTGCCTCGTGAAAACCGCCATCTTAAAACCCGTAACACCGCCACATTAAAACATTGGTTTGACCGCCCGCAGCCGCGTGACAGAAGCGTCCGGCCCTTTTAACCGCGTTAATAAGGAGAATACACATGAAAAGGTTTTCTAAATTGTCCGAAAAACTGATCGGCCTGACCGCAGCCGTTACGCGCTATCCCGTCACAACCGCCTTTTTATTGGTGGCGGTCGGCGTGAACGCCTATGCGTTGAGTACAGACAAAACCTATGAAAAGGCATTTATGTCCTGTATCGTTGGCGCGGTATTTTCAGCGGTGCTGCAAGCGGCCTACGAGCGCTTTTGGGATAAGCGTTCTGTTTGGCTGACTTTGTCATTTATAAGCGTGACACTGGCAGGGTCTTATTACCTTCTGATTCGTTCAGCGCCCGATTACAGCACAGAAAACAGCGTGCGAACCGCCGTGATCGTGTTTGCAATGGTGTTTGCCTATATGCTGATACCCGCCGTCAAAACTCGCGTCAGCTTTAACGAATGCTTTATGGCTGTCTTTAAGGCCTTGTTCCAGGCAATATTGTACACGGCGGTGATCTTTATTGGGTGTAGCCTTATAATCGCCGCATTTGATAAGCTGATTACCCCCGTGGGTTCCACTGTCTATCTCCACACGGCGAACCTTGTCTTTGTGCTACTGGCTCCGGTGCTATTTCTGTCGCTCATTCCGGTTTATCCAGGGCGGCACCACCAGGGAGACAGCACCGCCTCAACCGCCTTTGCACAGGAAGAAGCCATAACCCGTGCGGCCTACTGCCCCAAGTTCTTAGAAATTCTCATTTCTTTTATTATTATTCCGCTGGCCGAGATTTTTACCGTCATCCTCGTTCTTTATATTTTCTTAAACATCGGCGGCGACTTTTGGCGCGACAACCTACTGGAGCCGCTGCTAATCTCATACGCCATTGCAGTCATGCTGATTCTGTTTCTTTCCGCCCGCCTTGAAAACCGAATGGCGATTATGTTTCGTAAAATTTTTCCGAAGATACTGGTACCCATTGTGGTGTTTCAGCTTTTTGCCTCATCATTTATTCTGCGTGATACAGGCGTCACACACCCCCGTTATTTTGTGATTCTGTTCGGCATATTTGCCGCCTGCGCCGGTGTGATTTTAAGTCGTTCACCCGTGCAGAAGAGCGGCGTTGTGGCTGCCCTGCTAATTGTTTTTTCTGTCGTGTCAATTACGCCGCCCGTTGATGCGTTCACCGTTAGCCGACTAAGCCAGAAGCAGCGACTTGAAACGGTACTAGCGCAATATGGCATGCTGGAAAACAACGTCATTATTCCCAGTTCGGATATCTCCGAAGCGGATAAAGAAAAGATTGCTTCGGCCATGGAATATTTATACCACATGAACGCCACCAACAAATTGACATGGCTACCAGATTCATTTGATTATTACGCCGATTTTGAAAGCACTTTTGGCTTTAGCCGGTATGGAATTCCCGGCAAGGACAACCGATATATCAGCGTATATATTTCGCCCGAGCTGCCCTTTGACATCAGCGGCTATGATATTCTAGCCCGCGCTTCAGTCGGTTCAAATATTACCGTTCGAGAAACCGTTTGTGAATTTAAAAAAGATAATAAAAGCTATACACTGCTTAAGATCTCGCGCAACGAACGCCCCTATTTTGTTCTTGCAGAAGCTAGCGGCGAGGAGCTAATCGTCTTTGATACCTACGGTATTTTCTCCCGATACAACGAGTTTACTGAGGAACAAAGGACACTTTCGGCTGATCAGGCCACTTTCTCCGTTGAAAACGACCGCGCAAAGCTAACTATTATCGTGCAAAACGCCAATATCAACATCGGTCACTCCAATTATTATGCCGATTGTTATGCGATGATCGCCCTCAAATAACTTGCTACTAAAATTTGTTAAGAGCCTGTTAAAGGCATTCTCCGGCGAAATGTAGCCCAATCATCAATGACCAGCAAAATTTTAAATGACCTGCACCTGACCGGATCGCTTGCTTTTACCATCCCACAATAATGTCGGTGCTTATAGCGTGACGAGATTACAACAAATCACCAAATACTGAGTTAAGAAAATCATTTCCGATAAAAAATAACGGGGGTCCCGGCATAAAGCTGGGACTCCCGTTATACAGATAGAAAACTGGCGGAGGATTCCATCAAACAAATCTTAACAGACCACCCTTGCCCAACACACGTGCAAGACTTGCACAAGCGGAATAGGGGGTGTATTTTCCGGTAACGCCCCCTGTCGAAAAGCTGCTGATTTCGAGGCAAAAATGAATGCCGTCGCCCTTGACATCTATGATATGGGTGTTGGTATCCACCGCCGGATCGGATACGACGATTGAGCGGGTACGGTCAAAACCTATTCCGGCTAGCGCAACGGTTGCGTGTACATTGACGTTGCGGGGATAAAGTGCGCAGGCCTCGCGGGTACTGCACTCGCAGACGACCGTGCGCTCGGTGTCGTCGCGACCTAGGCTCTTGGGGTTCTTGGTTGTCACAATCGAAACGTCAGTCAACAGTACGCTGCCATCCACAATGCCGTCAACGCCTAGTATAGCTCCGTGGGGTAAATAGATTTTGCGACCATATCTTTCAGCCAGTTCAATAGCGTGTCGCTCAAACGCGTCATCCGAAAAGGCCGTAACCGAAAAAATCATTACGTCGCAGTGCTTGATAATGCTGTCAAAGTTTGCTTTCAGCACGTTTGCAGTGGCACTTTCAACCACCAGATCAGCCTTTTCCAGGAGCACATCATCCGACTCGGTTACCACTGGAAACGCCCTGCCCTCGGCTGAATAATCCAGAGCTTGCACAAATGAAACAGATACGTCCTCAAAATTTTTTAAGCTTTCAAGCATCGTGCCACCAATTTTGCCACAGCCTAAAAAACCGATACTCTTGTAATGTGCCATTAGTCTTCCTCCTTTATGCGCGGTAGCGCTCTATCATAGTGACAATGCGGTGTGCCGCTGCAACTGCAGCCTTGTGGTCCTGCGAAAAATTCATTCGGAAGCTCGTCGTAAACTGCGGCCCAAACTCGATGCCGGGCGTCACTGTCACAGCGGCCTGCGCACGCAGCAGCTTGATAAACTGCAAAAGGGTCACCTCAAGCTCTGGTATGGTGACAAACACATAGCTACCGGCCTCGGTGGCACGCACCGAGCAGCCTGGGCAGGCTCTGAAAATGAACAGAAGGTCGTCTCTAATTGCCTCGTGCTGCTGTACCCGCTCGGACATCCAGCCCTCGGGCTCCGCAAACCAGTCCTTAAATACCGCTTGGCTGTATCCGCCTGCGCGCAGCGACACAATGGCCTGCAACTTTTCCATACGGGTAATAATATCGGCTGAGCCGTAAGCAACACCCAGACGGTAGCCACTCAATGATTCGGTCTTGGACGGGCCGATAATGGTGATCAGCTTTTCGGGTCTCTCAGGTAACGCGCGCAGATGGGTATAGGGCAGCGTGTCTGAGAATATCTGTCGGCTATAAAGCTCGTCGGCGATGACGGTGACATCATACTGCTTGGCCAGCCGACCTATAGCTGCAACCTCATCCGGGGAATAAATAACGCCGGTGGGGTTGTTGGGGTTTGAGAACAAAAAGGCACTTGCACCACCTTTAAAGGCGGCTTCCAGCTCGGCGAAATCCAGCCCAGAATAATGCTCTACATCATTATAATGAATCTGCACCGGCATCAACTCGCCGTCAAAAAACTCCACCAGCTTGCGATTGGCAAAATAGTCCGGCTCAATAATAGCAACCTTGTCACCCCTGCCTACAATGGCACCCATCGCCAAGAACAGTGCGCCCTGCGTGCCTGGGGTAAGTATAATTTCGCTTTCAGCGTTAACCGGTGCACCAGAGAAATTTGCCAGCTTTTCTGCCAGGTCTTTTCTCAGCTCCGCCTTGCCGCGGTATTCGGTGTAGGCCTGCTTGCCGCCAATCTCAACGCCCTTGATAAACGTCCCCAGCGTTCCGGGAATCGGTGTAAAGGCGTCCACATCGCCGTGAGAAAAATCTACCGGCGTACCCGGAATGATTTCACCCTTAGCGGGCAACGTTTCCTGTTTCTGCATGGTCTCCTGTCCGGGTGCGGTGTCGACTCCAAGCTTCTTAAACTTCTCACTAATATAATCC
>DATMYZ010000282.1:0-7193 GCA_035560675.1 Clostridia bacterium | reverse complement strand
GCGCCAATAATTTTGACGCAGTGTCTTCCAGCTTTATTTCAGAGTTTATAGAGAACGTCATTCTTTTACGTGAACCAAAATTTGGCTATTTAAGTTTGGTGAGAAGAAAATTATAAACCATTTACAATGTAAAGCCCATTTTTTTATAAACCTTGTCTCGGGTGCGCTGCGAAAAATGCATAGCCTTCTGCGCGCCTTCGGTATAACAGCGCTCGAGGTAGACCTTATCAACTATCAGACGGTCAAATTCCGCTTTAACCGGTGCCAGTGTGTCAGCCACCGTCTCGCCGACGGCCATTTTAAAGTCGCCGTAGCCCTTACCATCAAACTCGCGCACAATTTCTTCGTCGCTCTTTTTAGTAAAGGCTGAATAGATGGTCATAAGGTTTGCAATGCCCTCCTTGCCCTCGCCGCGGTAAATACCCCCGCCAGAATCCGTGACAGCGCTTTTGAATTTTTTGATGATGGTATCTCGGGGGTCGAGCACTGCAACATAGGCCTTGGGATTGGGGTCGGACTTACTCATCTTTTTGGTTGGATCGGTCAACGCCATGATCTTTGCACCCGCCTTTGGAAACAGGCACTCCGGCATGGTAAACACGTTGCCCATCACACTATTGACACGCTGGGCAATATCACGGGTCAGCTCAACGTGCTGACGCTGATCCTCCCCAACCGGCACATAATTCGCCTGATACAGCAGAATATCCGCCGCCATCAACGTCGGATAGGTAAACAACCCCGCGTTGATGTTATCGGAATAACGTGCCGACTTGTCTTTGAACTGGGTCATACGTGAAAGCTCACCGAACTGGGTATAGCAGTTTAGCGCCCACATTAGCTGCGTATGGTGGGGATTGTGGCTCTGTATAAACACAATGCTACGCGCAGGGTCAACGCCACAGGCCAGCAGCATGGCATAGCCTTCAAGCGTGTTTTTGCGCAGCGCAGCTGGATCCTGCCGCACGGTCACTGCATGCAGGTTAACAACCGAGAACAGGCAGTTGTACTGCTCTTGAATTTCGGCCCAGTTTTTAACCGCGCCGAGGTAATTTCCGATGGTTATAAGCCCTGAGGGCTGTATGCCCGAGAACACAATTTTTTTCTTTTCAGGAGCTTGCTGGGTGCTGATTTCTTCAGCCATGGGTCTCACCCTTTCCGTTTGGTCGCGTTAATTTAGCGGTTAATCGGCGACAAACGTCTTTTGTCACCGCAGGCAGAGCGGCTTTTTATTTAAACCACTCATGTGTCAGCTTGCCCAGAATATCCACGCCCTTGACAATCTGTTCATCACTCGGGGTGGAATAGTTCATTCTAAAGCCGTTGTTGGGCTTATCGCCATCCACCATAAAGGCAACGCCCGGCACGCAGTAAACACCGCGCTTGATGCCCTCCTGTACGAAGGGGTAGGAATCCGTCCCCTCAGGCAAAAAGGCCATGACGAATAGTCCGCCTTCGGGCCGGTTGAAAGAGACAGAAGGGTGGAATTTCTTTTTCATCTCGCCAAGCATGATATCGCACTTTCTGCGGTAAATTTCGCGAGTGTGCTCAATATGCGCCTTATAGTCGTACCGCGTCATGTACTCGTTGGCAATGTACTGGAACAATACCGTAGAATGCACGTCTGTGCACTGTTTGGCTACGGTGAACCGGCCGATCAACGCTTTATTGAACACAATAAAGCCCAAACGGAACGCCGGTGCCATCACCTTTGAAAAGCTGCCGGAATAAACGACACGTCCATCACTATCCAGCGCCTTGATGGGCTTTTTGTTTTCGCCAGCAAAGCGCAGCTCACTGTAGGGGTTATCTTCAAAGATCAGCACATCATGTTTTTGGCACAGCTCATACACCTTTTTACGCTTTTCGATGGACATGGTAATGCCGGTCGGGTTCTGAAAGCTAGGTATCGTATACAAAAAGCGCACGTTGCTGTTGGACTTGAGCGCTTCTTCCAGCTTCTCGACGTTTATACCATCGCTTTCTACCGGCACGCCCACCAGATTGGCCCCATAGGAACGGAAGGTATTCAGACAACCGACAAAAGCGGGCTCCTCTGATAAAATCGTATCGCCACGGTTGATCAGCACCTTGGTGGCAAGGTCGGCAGCCTGCTGACCACCGGAGACAATCAACAGATCATTAGCTTCAAAATCGATGCCCTCCACCTCAGCCAGATGTTTTTTCATCGTCTCGCGCAGGGGAGTATAGCCCTCAGACAATCCATACTGCAATACCGAAACTGCATCCTCTTTAAATGCCCGTGCAGTAATCTCAGCAATGGCATCGACAGGGAACGACTCGGACGAGGGATTGCCGCCGCCAAACGCAATCATATTTGGGTCTTTCGCCAGCTTAAAGAGCTCGCGGATAATAGAACCCTGAACACCGTTCATATTGTCAGAAATCGTGTATTGCATGCCAAGCACTCCTTATTTTTTATTCGCTGTGATGCGGCACCTCACTAATAATCTTCATTGCGGCTGCCACCTGTCGCGTGATTTCAACCTCCCGATTATTTTCAAGCTGCGCCCATTTTTACAAAAAAAGCGCCTGCATCGCTGACGACATATTGTGGCGGTAGATTATTAAGTGACAGGGCAATCACATCCTCACGGCACCGTTCACAAGTGCACGCCGTATGCGTTTTCCATAACCGATCCACCTTGTCTTCCACAAGCTCTTCCATCACATTACGATACATGGCGGGCAGGCACTCCTATTCTTTATTCCGCTGCGGCATCAAGCTTTTTGATACCAGCATCAATGCGCGCAAGCGTGTCAGCCTTGCCGATTGCAGCAGAAATCTCTATGCCGCCTCCGGGCGTAAACTGCTTGCCGCTAACCGCCACACGTAGCGGCCAGAGAATAACGCCGTTTTTGCAACCCATTTTTTCAATAAGAGCAAACAATGCCTCGTGAATCTTGGCAACGGTGAAGTCACTGATGCCTTCTAGCACGGGGCGCACCTTTTTTAAAGCGTCCAGTGCGACCCCGGGGTCAGTTTTCATCTTCTTAGAGGTGTAAAGCGCAATATCATAATTGGGCAGTACATCGATAAAATCAAGCTGTTCGGGGATATCGCCCAGCACCTCACAGCGGGGATGCAGTGCCTCGGCCAGTAGCGAAAAGTTGACATCCTCGCGCCTTACAGCCTGCTTCATCCACGGTAGAGCCGCTTCTAAAAACTGCTCAGGCGACATGCGGCGGATATATTCGGCGTTGACATAGTTGAGCTTGACCGGGTCAAATATAGCAGGAGACTTTGAGACGTCGTAGATCGAAAAATCCTTTTTCATCTCGTCTAGGGTCATAATCTCCCGACCGCTGCGAGGACTCCAGCCCAGCAGTGCAATATAGTTGAGCACTGCTTCTTTTAAATAGCCCTTGGCCACTAAGTCCTGATAAGATGCATCGCCGTTACGCTTAGAAAGCTTCTGGGTCGCGTCCTTCATGACCGGAGGGCAGTGCAGATATTTGGGAATCTCCCACCCGAATGCCTGATACAACAAATTATATTTGGGCGCGGACGAAAGATATTCGGTTCCGCGAATGACGGCTGTGATGTTCATCAGGTGGTCATCGACCACGTTCGCAAAATTATAGGTAGGCATGCCGTCAGCCTTAATCAACACCTGATCATCCAGCGTGTTGCACTCGACGGTGATATCCTCGCGAATCTCGTCATGGAACGTGACGGTGCCGCTATCAGGAATGCGCTGGCGGATGATGTGTGGCACGCCGGCTTTAAGCTTGGCCTCAATCTCCTCCTTGGAGAGCGATAAGCAATGGCGGTCATATTTGGGCGCAATATTAGAAGCGCGTTGCAGCGTCTTCATCTCATCAAGCCGTTCCTTGTCACAGAAACAGTAATAGGCATCGCCTTGGTCGATGAGCTGTTGGGCATATTTTTCGTAAATACTCTTTCTATCCGATTGGATATAAGGGCCGACCGGCCCGCCTACATCGGGCCCCTCGTCCCAAATCAGCCCGGTTTCTTTGAGCGTCTGATAAATCACATCCATAGCGCCTTCTACAAAGCGTTCCTGGTCAGTGTCCTCCACCCTGAGAATAAATACGCCGTTTTCATCGGCTTTGGCGGCAAGATACGCATAAAGCGCTGTCCTCAAATTGCCGACATGCATATATCCGGTGGGGCTGGGCGCAAATCGCGTGCGCGGATGGCTGTGGTTCAACATTTAAGATTCCTCCATGTTTGAAGCTTTATTTAAATCTAAGGATATTTTCCATATTATAGCCTTAACGTTATTATATTAGGCTAGTCGCGCGGCATTGTCAAGAATCCCAATAAATTCACTTATTTACCGCCGTTTCTCTCATGTGAAACGACAGCTTTTTTTTACGGACAAGCTTAGAATTATTTTACAACATTTTCCATAAACCTATAAGGGGGCCATTCCATGTCTATTTCCGCCACCGCTTCTTCACGACTGTTCGGCAGGCTGCGCGAGGCCACCGGACCTTTGGAGCAGATCGTCGCCGCCATCATTGGGTTTGTTATGAGCGGCGCCTCCATTATGTTAACCGCTTCCCCGTTCGGGGTGGCCTGGGCGGGTGCTGCGCCGCCCGATCAGGCTTTTGCTTCTGCCCTTGGCGCCATGCTTGGTTATCTGTTCTTGCTCAAAGGCAACGGCACGCTGCGCTATATGGCGTGCCTGCTGCTTTTACTTGCGCTGCGCTGGGCCTTTTCTTTTATTTCAAAGGCGCGTATGCCTGTATTTTCGCCGTTGCTGGCTTCGGCCACCATTGCAACCACCGGTATGGCCATCGCCATCTCGGGGGATAAAAGCATATACAGCTTTGTCATGGTGTTATGCGAAACGGCCATTACCGCTACCGCCGGTATTTTATTCGGCAAATCTTACCGTTCCCTGCGCGAAGGGGCCGGACTGACGCGCACCAACGGCGTCTGCACCGGCATTCTGCTGGCGGTGCTTTATATGGGGCTAAGCGCCTTTACCGTGGCGGGCATCTCCCCTGCCCGTGTATGCGCGCTAGCCGTTATTTTGTGCTGCGGGTGCTTTGCGGGCTCGGGCTTTAGCGCCGCTGCCGCTGTCACGGCCGGGCTGGCTGCCGCGCTTGCGGGCGAACCGCAGCTACTGGCGGTTTTCTGTGCGGGGGGCCTGGCAGCTGGCATCTTTGCGCCACTGGGGCGAATAAGCGCCGCCGCCGCCATGACCGTCTCCGCGATGCTGGCATTAATGGCGCAGAATAATGCGGGCCCAGCAACCACCCTGTTTATTGAATGCATGCTGGCTTCAGCTATTTTAATGGTGATACCCTCAGCGCTGCTGCGCCGTCTGGGTCTGACCCGTGCCGCTGACTCGGCAGAGGGCGAAATGCTGCGGCGTGTTGTCATTTCTCATCTGTCACGCACCCGGCACGCGCTGTGCGACATCGCCTCGGTCACCGGGCAGGTCTCTGAAAGGCTCTCAGCCTTAAACGGGGATCCCATTGAGTCGGTGCTGGCAAAGTCCTGCGCCAAGGTATGCAAGGGTTGCCGGGATTCCCCACGCTGCTGGCAAAGCAATTATGAAGAGACCTCAGATGCACTTAACCACGTTTTTGCAGTAGCACGCAGCGGTCAAGAGGCAACGGAGGCGGATTTTCCGACGCATTTTAAGTGCCTGCAAACGGACAAGCTACTTATCGCGGTCAATGAACAAACAGGCGGCTATTTAAGCCGCCGTGCTGAAAAGCGGCACGCGGCACAGCTTCGCAGCGTATCCAGCGACCAGTTTAGCGGCATGGGGTTACTGCTGGCGTCGTTGCAGGAGCAGCTTAGCGAATACAACAGTGCGCCCGCCACCACAACTGACGCCATCGCCAAATATCTAGCTGCCAAAAACTGTGAGGCCGGGTCGGTCTGCTGCTATCTGGACGCACAGCAGCATATCAGCCTTTTGATTGATCTGCCACTACATAAGGTCTCGCGCCTGCTGCCACCACAGGTAACCGCCGATTTGTCTGAGATTGTGGCACAGGAGCTCTCTGAGCCCGAAACGTTATGTGAGGGCGCTATCGCCCGCCTGCTCTGGACCGCTAAGGCACATTTTGCGCTGGAATCAGCCTTTGTTCAGCGTGCCGCCAATCAAAACCGTTTCTGTGGTGACAGCTGCAGTGTTATCGCCCGCGCACAGAGCCGCGCTGTTTTGCTGTTAAGCGATGGCATGGGGGTGGGCAGCCCCGCGGCGGTGGATGCTACCATGACTACTTCACTTTTAGAGCGTCTGCTGAAGGCCGGGGCAGATTTTACTGCCGCACTACGTCTGGTCAATGCTGCACTGCTCTCAGGCGGTGGAGAAGAACGGCTATGCACGGTTGACGCCGCGCTGCTGGATCTATATACCTGTCGGTTGGATATTTTTAAGGCCGGCGCCGCTCCGACCTATATTCTTCGACAGGGCAGATGTGCCAAGGTAGAGTCACCATCGCTACCCGCCGGCATTCTCAGCGGAGCCGAGGCCAAACAGACCACTCTCTCGCTGTCAGAAGGAGATCTGATTATTATGATTTCAGACGGGCTGCTTGAATCAGGCGGCGACTGGATCTCTTCTCAGCTTATTACGCTGGCGGACCACCCATTAGAGCAGCTGTGTGAGGAACTGCTTGAAACCGCATTGGCCAGACACATCACCGCGCATGAGGACGACATGACGGTACTGGCTGCCCGGGTGGTGGCCGCGTGATATAAAAATCTCCGCCCTGATAATATGGGCGGAGATTTCAGTCTGTCGAAGAACTCGGATTACGCAACGGCGCAAACCGGGTTCTGTCTATATTTAAGCCAGAAAAGGGCGTATGAGAAACGGAACAAAGAAGACCCCCATTTCCATTTGGCTAGCTTTTTGAGATTCATGGCAGCAAATTTAAGCTTCACCCAGTTGGTCACCTGAGTGAGGCCCCGGTACTGCGTATAACGCATGGCGTGTTTTTCCTTGGCGTCAGTAAAGACCCGTTCTATGGTTTCTTTGCGCCGCGCATACAGCTCCCGATATTCCGGTGTGTAACGGGCATCGTCCGCCAGCTCATCATAATCCTTCCAGATGTGCCGCTGCACCGTCTTGACGCAATCTTTGGAGTGGGTACACAGCTGTCGGGTGGGGCAAGCGGCGCAGATTTTGGAGTCGCTTTTGTATTCCCGGTAGCCGTCCCGGTTTGTCGTGGCGTAG
>DATMYZ010000281.1:0-3829 GCA_035560675.1 Clostridia bacterium | reverse complement strand
AGTTGAACTCCACCACCCGTCAATATTTGTATTAATTACCTTGCCTGATTTAACACCATTGGCCCCATACATATATATTGTAGCGCCTGAAGTCGGATTGCCTCTGGAAGTAACGTATGGGCCTGAAGATGATAGCATTCTTCCAGTAGAATAATGTGAGCTTTCCACAAATGCCACATCCACATATTCATTACGCCATTTGTATGTAATTTTGCCAAGATAGGTATTCCCATAGTAAACACTATCCCCAACATCCCATCCATGGCCACACGTTATAAATCCGTCTTTTTGGGAGGAAGTTCCATATCTGTAGCTTGCAGAATCAGCCAACGTGGACCAAGCGTCTGAATACCCAGATTGTGTATATAACCATTTTCCGCCATAAATATTAATGGTACTGCTCGCAGTAACGGAGGCAGCCGCAGCATCTTTAGGGCTACCTCCTTCAACTCCTGTCAAGCCTTCAGATTCAAAAAAGAGTATGTTGTCAATTGAACTTGCATTAAATACCGATTCCTTGCTATTCTCAGAAATGTTGTTTAAATATACTGCTAGAGCATTATTACTCCGGTAAATCTCTCATGCTCATGCCCTCAGGCGCTGCCAGCTTGCCGGATTTCATAACATTGACATATTCGCCTGAATTGGCAAAATACCTGTCTACGACGAAATCTATGGCCTCCGGTGTTATCGTTTCATCTTTGCCCGAGACAATTAAATATTCCTGGGTTTTGCGAAGTATGGAAGATGCACGCCCGATAAATCCGTATGAAACATCAAATAGCTTGTCTATTAACGCCTGCGTCAATATAGTCGATGGAGACGTCACCAGAAGGCCCCACATAGCCCTTACGGCCAAAGTAAATTCCCTTCCATGCGCCATGGGGGAAAGCTGTACCCCATCCGCACGCCGTGCGATGCAAAGCTGCCTGAGGAAGAGCTTATTCGCGGCAAGCGTACCAAGAAAGCAAATACTGGTGTGCGCGATATTCACCAACTGCGTCAGAAAAGACAGGATGTTTTCCGCAGCCTCGCTTCTAACACCCACGATGTTTTGTACCTCGTCTATTATGATGATTCCGACACCGTAGGCTTTGCACGCCTTTTGTATGACCGGCATCATGGATTCGCCGCTGTACCGCTTGGCCGTGCATTCAGCAAGGTAGCTTTCGCCTATAGCCTCGTCTATTTCCGAAAGTATGCGAATACACAGCCCCTTCAGCGATGCAGACGGCGGCATTTCTATATGTATATAGGTGATTTGATAAGCCACAAGCTGCTTTGGCGTCCCCTCCGGGTGCTTGATAACCCTTGGAAATAAGCTGAGTATGTGTTTTATCGCTGTGGTTTTGCCTATTCCGGACGGCCCGGTGACAGAAAAACTTGTACCAGCCTCATCGCAACAATTTTTTACCGTGGCTCCTTTGCCTTTGTAGCTGTCAATCAGTGCCGAATAGACTGTTTGGTATATCTCCGCTATCTCATCCGAAGGAAAATAGAATTGTGTTATAAGCGAAGACAGCGACATGCGTTCTGAAAGCGACAGTTCCATATGTCTGGTGGATATTTCAGGTATGTATAGCAGCGCTTCCTTGACCGCCTTATTCGACAATCGCTCCGGCAGGGCGTTAATGTACGGGTTATTAGGAAACACAGCATCTTTTCGGTATTTGGCAATAACCGGTTCAATCATTTTTCTTGAGCCACCCCATTTCTTTTTTTCGGTTGTTTTTCATACTGCGCATCGCCTCGGCGTTTGAAGGCTTGTAGCCACCCAGCATCAGTTCCTTTCGCTCCGCTGCTTTTTTAGATATAGCGTCCAACTTTTTATTCAGCTCGACGGTAGCGCTCACTTCATGTCTTTCAAATTCAGCGGCGGCCTGCTTATCCGCGGCAATTATCAGCTCCAGTTCATCATAGGACAGCGCTTCATACTGGCGCATCCGGCTTGTAAGCAGCAGCGCTTCATAACGACCGTTATCGCAATAATAGATTCGCGACATATCATCGGTACAATAAGAAATCGTTATTTTTTCATTACCGTTAATTCTGGCCGACACCATTCTCTCAAAAAAGTGCTTGCTGTGATAAAATGCGCCCTTAAACCGCACGCCGTATTTGGTGATTGAGGCCTCGCCCTTCGGCAGCAGCGCAATAAGCAGCTCCTCCTTCGGCATGGAGCGAAGCGTCTTGTCAGGCTCTCTGCTGTTCCAGATGCCGCGAGGCGTTTTATCCTGGATTGGGAGTATTACATCATCCCTTCTGCGGTCGTTATTGACATAGAGTACTGTTTCAATCACTACATGGGTAAAATCCCTGAGTGTAAGTGTCGCCCCAAGATGATAATTCGGAGCGCCCCTTTCACCGAGGTCTGTCTCCACCACACCGGCACCCCGGAAAGCTGGTTTATACTGGCTCTGCACCAAATCGAAGGATTTTTCCACTATCCCCTTTAAATCCGGCCTGAAGGGCGGCAGCAGGTCGATGCTGATGCGCAGGTCCTCACATACCTTTTCGAGGTTGTACCCCACAAATTCCTTGCCTCTGTCGCACACCAGCTTGGTTGGCAAGTGGTACACCGGCCAGTCCCCTTTTTTAATGGAAATCCCATATCGGGCGCAGAATTTTACTTTATCTTCGCAGGCGTTATAAATGCAGCTTGAAAATGCTTCATAGCCCCCTTTCAAACCAACCTCTATCGGCTATCATGCCGGTATAGGCGTCCACTGCCATATATAAAATCGGCCTGCCAATCAGTTCCCCTGTTACTTCACTTACAAGGCTGATGTCGCATTCGGTGGCATCGCAAAGATATACCCCTATATCCTCAACATAATCATATACCGTACCTGTTACCGGCTTGGCATTGCGGCAGAAATAGCTTTTCCCTTCGCGCGTGATGATTTCATTGACCAAGCTGCGGTTCTTGTCATAATAGTGCTTGAAGCTCCTGTAGGACGGAAAATCGTCCCGCAGCGCGCCCCCGCTTTCCGTATAGCATTCTTGCAGCATTTTGATGTAGGCATAGCGTAACGGTTGCTTATGCATCGTCAGATAGTATTTTCGTACCGACCTCTTTACATTGGCCTCCAGCTCCGGGTTTCTAGAAACCTGCTTTTTTCGTCCGGGCGGCGCCAAGACGTTCTTTTCCCCGGCAGCCCAAAATAGAAACAAATATCGTTCAATGGTATCCATGCTGCACCCGCTTGCCTTGGCCTGTAAGCGAATCGCCTCCCGGCGCTTTGCCGCATTCCAATACAAGGATTGGTCATCGCAAATACTGCTTATGAGTTTATAACGCGCATCCCTCTTTTCCCGCTGTTTTTCATCTAGCACATTGTCCTCCGGACCTGCACGGGCGATTCCATGAAGCTGGTTATGCACGACCCTCTGAGGCGCTGTCTTGCCGCCCTGCGCTATTATCACGGCCACCTCATCCTTCACATCCAAAATTCTGTAAACACGGCCCTCATATTCCGCAAAAGTGTTGTTTTTCATAATCCCACTGTCACTATCCCCCATTCCTTGCCCTTGAGCCGCCAATAGCACCGGGCTATGTCTAGCAACATCATCATTTTATTTGACTTGGCTGCTTTCGGATTAAGAACGTCCAATACTTTTTCATCACCATTTTTATAGTGAACCAGAAAATCAGAAAAGTAATTTAGCTGCAACATTTTCTTATCAACATCAAAGCCTTCCAGCAGTGTACCAGCCCTTTCCAGAGGAATATTGCACTCATAAGAATCCACCTCGTCTGAGCGCTCCAAAAATTCGAATACCGGATGATTTTCTGTTTTGTAAGTAACCAGACAATTGTTCTTTTTAC
>DATMYZ010000280.1:0-4324 GCA_035560675.1 Clostridia bacterium | reverse complement strand
TAAATGGACGGTTCATTCATGTCCTGAATATTTGTCAAGGCAAATGTGCATATGCCGCCCCGCCATATTGAGTGCCCAGAACAGCAAAAATAGCCTGATTTTTGAAATAGTTCGATGCGAGCCTCTTGTATCTGCGGCATAGGCTACCAGTAGTGTGTTTTATCGGCTCGTAACAGCAAAGTGGAGCTACCGTATATCCGGTCGCTCCACTTTAGCAGTTGCCATTTACTTGTTGCTCAAAGCACGTTCCAGCCAGATTGTGGCAATGGTAAGCGCCTTGTAAAGACCAATTTTTTCAGTGCGCTTTATCACACGCTGGCTGGTGTGAACCGATTCATCGGTAGAGAGAATCTGTACCGATATCCGGTCGGAAAGCGTAACATCCTCAAAGCTTCTGTTGGTGAGTACCTGCATCATGGCAATATATTTCTCGGACGGATCTCCGTAGTACAATACATTACCGGAACGCACCAACGGTTTCCCTTTAAAGGTGGGAAGTGTTTGCTTTTTGGCTTCAGACAATAAAATCGACCCCTTTCAGTGGAAATTTCGCTCTAACGGCTTAAAAAGCCGGATACCTATTCACCAAGATAAGACCGCACGAGAATCTGAAGCAGCTCGTCCCGGTCAATGCGGCGAATAAGGCTGCGGGCATTGTTGTAGGTAGTGATATAGGTGGGATCTTCCGAAAGGATATAGCCGACGATCTGATTTATCGGGTTGTATCCCTTTTGCTTGAGCGCATCGTAAACCCCTGTGAGAATGTTGCGCACCTCGGATTCTTTGTCTTCGTAGATTGAAAAGGAGCGTGTTGGCTCTTGCATAAATATCACCTCTTCCTATTATCTTACAACATATGTTTCCCGAATACAAGCGAAATTTATGCACGCAATTGTGCACCCAGAGCAGAAACAGCATTCAATGCGCGTTCCATAGCCACATTAATTTCGGAATCGGTCAGGGTGCGGTCGACGGCACGCATCGATATGGCAAACGCCAGGCTCTTTTTGCCGTCGGGAATCTGTGCGCCCTTATAGTGGTCAAAAAGCGAAACCGATTCCAGAATGTCGCCGATTTGCGACTTGATGGTTTTTTCGATAGTCAACACTGGCAATGCGTCGTCGCACAGCAACGCGATGTCGCGGGTGGAAGCGGGGAAGCGTGGCAGCGGATGATAGGTGCGCCCAGTGACATCGGAGAGCGCAAACAACCCCTCAAGATCAATGCGACCCATGTAGGCGCGCACGCTCATGTCATAGTTTGCGCAGACCGAGGGGTGAACCTCGCCGATGGTGCCGATGTGTTTGCCGTTTTTGGTTATTTCGGCACAGCGCCCGGGGTGGAAGGTGGGATTATTGGTAACAGCCGCTATGTCATAGTCAGCAATGCCAAAGTTGTCGAGCAGTTCTTCAACGATGCCTTTAAGCGAGAAATAATCGTAATTGGGGCCAAACATGCCCAGCGCCAGCATCTTATTCTCATCCGGCAGGGTGTTGGCATTTTCTTTTGGTATGAATTCTTTTGCGATTTCAAACAATGCAGCCGATTCGTTACGGTTGTTGTAGTTACGCGCAAGCACTTCCATCATCGAAGGGTACACAATAGTGCGCATCACGCTGGTATCCTCGCCTAGCGGATTTAAGATCTTAACGGTTCGGCGCAGGGGGCTGTCGTCCGGCATTCGAACCAGATCAAACACCTTGGGCGAAACAAAGGTGTAGGTGCAGATTTCACTCATGCCCTGTGCCAGCAGTGTGGTAACAACGCGGCGCTCAAGTTTTTGCACATCGGTTACGACGCCGTAGACGCCACCCTGAATCGAGGTGGTTGGAATCTTGTTATAGCCGTAAAAGCGGGCTATTTCTTCGGCAATATCTGCCTTGTGCTCAAGATCTGCACGCCACGAAGGGACCGTAATGTTGTCTTCCTTTATAGTGCATCCGATGGATTCTAGTGTTTTCACCATATCCCCGTGGGGGACGGTGATGCCCAGAAAGCGGTTGATCCAGTCTTCCTCCAGTTTGATAACGGTAGCAGCCTTTGCGGAATTATCCACATTGATTACGCCGTTGACCGCTTCGCCTGCACCAAGCAGAATAGCCAGCTCGCAGGCGCGATCTGCTGCGGTAAGGCAGACGGTGGGATCCAGGCCTTTTTCAAAGCGTGAAGAGGCTTCGGTTCTCATACCGAGCTTTTTTGCGGTGATGCGCACCGAGCTGCCAAGAAAATTTGCTGATTCAAACACGACCGTGACAGTATCGTCGTGGATGCCTGAATTTTCGCCGCCCATAACGCCGGCAACCGCCGAGGGCTTTTCGGCGTCGGCTATGACTAGCATTTCCGGAGAGAGCGCCCGCTCGGTACCGTCGAGTGTCATCAGCGTTTCGCCCGGTTCCGCATTTCTGATTACCAGTTTTTTGCCTGCGACGCAGTTGACGTCAAAGGCGTGCATTGGCTGGCCGTATTCCAGCATAACATAGTTGGTAATATCGACAATATTGTTGATGGGGCGCACGCCAGAGGCGCGCAGACGTTCGCGCATCCACAGCGGCGAGGGGGCAATCTTGACATTGGTAACAGCTCTAGCGACATAGCGTGGGCAGAGGACAGGGTTTTTGACCTCGACCTTTAGCATATTATTAATATCGCTGTCGCCTTTGTCCACAATGGGCTGTTTGACCGTTAGCACTTTGCCGAAGGTGGCAGCCGCCTCGCGCGCCAAACCGATGACAGACAGGCAATCCGGCCGGTTTGAGGTGATCTCAAACTCCACGATGGTGTCGTTGAGTCCCAATGCGGTGCGAATATCCTCACCGAGTTTGCAAGGCTCGTCAATGACAAAAATGCCGTCTTCAATCGCGGTCGGAAAATCGTTTTTGGTCAGCCCAAGTTCGGAGAGCGAGCAGAGCATGCCCTCGCTGAGTTCTCCGCGCAGATGGGTGGTGACAATCTTGTGTCCGCCGGGCAGGGTGGCACCGTCGAGCGCTGCGGGGATCACATCGCCCACTTTCAAATTAGAAGCGCCAGTGACAATCTGCACCGTCTTGCTTCCGACATCCACCTGGCAGATGACCATATGGTCGGAATTGCCGTGCGGCGCAATGGACAGTATTTTACCGATCACGACGTTTTCTATCTCAGTACCTTCTTGGGTATAACCTTCTACCTTAGAACCGGACATCGTCATTGCTTCACAGAATGTCCGGGGGGGCATATCATCCATCGTGACATAATCGCCAAGCCATTTCATTGAAAGATCCATCTTGATTTCCCTCCCTAAATTAAAACTGACCGAGGAACCGCAGGTCGTTCTCAAACAGAAGCCGCAGGTCGTCGATGTTATAGCGGCGCATGGTCACACGGTCAAGTCCCATGCCTAATGCAAAGCCGCTGTATATCTCGGGGTCGATGCCGCCATTTTGCAGCACCTTGGGGTGTATCATGCCGCAGCCAAGCAGCTCAATCCAGCCTTCACCCTTGCAGAGGCGGCAGCCCTCGCCGTGGCAGCTAAAGCACATGATGTCCATTTCAGCCGAAGGTTCGGTAAAGGGAAAATGGTGCGGACGAAAACGTGTAACAGTATCTTCTCCGTACAGACGTTTGGCAAAGGTGTCCAGCGTACCTTTTAAGTCGGACATGGTGATGTTCTTATCGATGACCATACCTTCAATTTGATGGAACAGTGGGGAATGGGTGGCGTCCACCGCGTCGGAGCGATAGACCTTTCCGGGCGCAATGATGCGGATGGGGGGCTTGCGCTGCTCCATGGTGCGGATCTGTACCGGTGAGGTTTGAGTTCTCAGCACAACCTCATCCGAGATATAAAACGTATCCTGCGTGTCGCGCGCAGGGTGCTCCTTTGGAATGTTTAGCGCTTCAAAGTTGTAGTAGTCGGTTTCAACCTCGGGGCCTTCGACAACGTCAAAGCCCATACCGAGAAAGATCTCCTTAATTTCATCCAGCACGAGATTCAGGGGGTGGCGTTTGCCCAATGGGGCGTGGCTGCCCGGCATCGTCACGTCAATGACCTCGCCCGCCAGCTTTGCATTGAGCTCGGCGTCTTTGAGTTGCGCCAGCTTTTTGCCCAGTGCCGCTTCAATAACAGTGCGAGCGTCGTTGGCGGCCTGGCCAACCTCTTTGCGCTCGTCGGGGGTCAGGGCACCCATACCTTTCAAAATGGCGGTTAGCTCGCCCTTTTTGCCCAGATATTTGACGCGCACGGCGTCAAGGTTGGGCAGGTTTTCGGCATTCAACAGCTCTTGTTCCGCCTGCGTGATGATGCGACTGATTGCTTCGTTCATACGATCACCTCATAATAATATTA
>DATMYZ010000279.1:0-8664 GCA_035560675.1 Clostridia bacterium | reverse complement strand
CTATTTAATTTCAGCAATAGTAACCCCGTTCTCACCTTCGCCATAAACGCCCAGCCTGAAGCTTGCAACATTACGGTGGCTCTTTAAACGCTGCGCAACAGCGGCACGCAAAACGCCCGTGCCCTTGCCATGAATAATGCGCACCGTTGGAACACCAGACATCACGGCGCTATCAATGAAGGCGTTCAGCTCTAGAATCGCCTGCTCAGCATCCTGCCCGCGCAAATCTAGTTCAGTTTTAATGTCACGTGTCGCGCGGGAGGCCACCCCCCGCGTACCGACAGCGCCTTTTGCACGCAGCTTTTGCTCTTTCTTCTGTCCACCAAGCATAATCTCGGAGATTGGCACCGTGGTTTTAAGCAGCCCCGCCTGCACCAGTACCGACTGGCCTTCAGGCTTTTTGAGTACAATTCCCTCTTTATTTAAGGTTCGCACAAACACGATGTCGCCCTTTTCAAGCGGACGCGGCAAAACATAGTTGCCATCTGCGGCGCTTTGAGCCGTCACTGGGTCTGAAATGCGGTCTAAATCCTTCATGACACCGCGGTACTCTTGCTTGGAGCGCATCAGCAAATCTGAAAAGGCGTCCTTGTCCTTTTCTTTTTTGATATTGTCCAGTTCCTCAAACAGGATATCCGCCTGAATTCGCGTCTCTTCAATGATGCGTTTCGCCTGCTCACGAGCACGGGTCAGTTCTTTTTCAGTATTTTGCTCAAGGCGTTGCTGTGCCAGTAACGAATCACGCCGAACCTGTTCAGCCTCTTCCAGCACCTTTTTAGCCGCAAGCTTTTCCTGTTCGAGCTGTTGGCGTGTGGCCTCCAGCTCAGTAACAACATCCTCAAATCGGGTGTTCTCAGTCGAGACAAAATGCTTGGCACGCTCGATGACGTCCTTTGATAAACCAAGCCGTTCACTGATTAGGAAGGCGTTGGAACGCCCTGGAATTCCTGTGAGCAGCCTGTAGGTAGGCCGCAGGGATGCCACATCAAACTCGCAGCTGGCATTCTCAACGCCATCAGTTTCAAGCGCGTACATCTTAATTTCAGAATAATGAGTAGTGGCGGCAATTTTTGCGCCTTTTTTACGCAACGTCTCAATGATGGAGACCGCCAGTGCCGCACCCTCGACCGGGTCGGTACCCGCTGCAAGTTCGTCAAGTAACACGAGGGAACGCCAATTGGCCTTTTCGGTAATAGCGATGATGTTGACCATGTGGGACGAAAAGGTGGAAAGGCTCTGCTCGATCGACTGCTCATCCCCGATGTCGGCCAACACCTGCTCATAAACTGAAACAGTGCTGTCGCTAGAGGCTGGCAGCATCAGGCCGCACATAGCCATCAACGTCAGCAGTCCCAGCGTTTTGATAGCGACGGTCTTGCCGCCCGTGTTCGGGCCGGTGATGACCAGCGTATCATAATCTTTGCCAAGGGCGATGTCGATAGGCACGGCGCGCTCATAGTCGATCATCGGATGGCGAGCTTTTTTAAGCACCGTTTCGCCGCTGTCGGTCAGCGTAGGAATGTAGGCGCGCATACGATCGCCCAGCCGCGACTTAGAAAAGTAGAGATCAAGCGTCACCGCCGCCTCATAGCCGGACAAAATAGCATCAGCGTGTTCTCCGACCAGTGCCGAAAGCTCGGCGATGATGCGGTCGACCTCCTGCTGCTCCTTGCTTTGCAGCACGCGAATTTCATTATTGAGCTCAACAACGCTCATCGGCTCAATAAAATAGGTTGCACCGCTGGAAGAAGTATCGTGCACCAGACCCTTGACGTCGTTTTTATACTCGGCCTTAACCGGAATGACAAATCGTCCATCGCGAATAGTGACAATCGGCTCCTGCAAATATTTCTGGTAGGTGGTCGAACGAATCATATTGTCTAGCTGGCTGCGCACCCGTAAGCCTGCGCTACGAATATTGCGCCGTAAATCAGAAAGTAGCGCCGAGGCATTGTCGTCAAGCTCTTCCTCTGAGACAATAGCACTTGTCAGCCTGTTTTCTAGACTGCGCTCAAGAAAAAGGCACTCAAAAAGGCTGTCCAGCGCGGTTTGCATGTCCTTAGACTGCTGCTTCCAGCTATCCAGAGATCGCATGGTGCGCAAAATCAGCATGATATCCAGCAGCTCGCGAAGCGAAAGGCGGCTGCCTAATTGGGCACGTTTTAAGGCTCCCGCGCAGTTGACCATGCGGTAAACAGACGGGTAACCGTATTTATTGGATAACGTATTGGCCGCCACGGTCAAACGCAAAAGTCTGACGGCCTTTTCATACTGACAAACGGGTTCGACGGCCAGTGCCAGCCGTCTGCTGTCATCACAGCTCGTGCAGTCAGCCAACTTTTCAAGCACGCGCGGCAGCTCGAGTGTCGCCATGTGTTTTTGTAGAATCATTAAAAGTCCTCCGAATAGTTCAAACCACAGCCTAATCAATGGGACGGTCCGCTAATTTACAAGGATATTTTGACCAATATAAAAGCGGCTTTGTCAACAGGCTGTAATTATATCCACACCGCCACAAAAATTACTCTTCTGCGACAGAATAGAAAAACCCCAGCGAACGATATTGTTTTTGTAGGTGGTAAAGCATATAGCTTTCGCAGATTTGTGTTAAAAAACGCAGACCATCCTCCGGCAGCGAGAAGGAAAACAGCTTTTCAATTGGGCTGTAAATAATGTGCCGCATGGCCGAAAGCACACCGTTGGGCAAAATCTCAGCATGAACCTCAGAATTGTAGCAGTTTTGGCAGTAAAGTGCCCCTGTTTCCGCCGAAAAACGCATAGGTTTGTCTGTGTGCTCGTCAAATTTGCCACAGACGGCGCAGCCGGTCAAATCGGGCATAAACCCTGCCATAGTCATAAGTCTCAACTCAAAAACCGGCTTTAAAAGCCATATTGGTTTTTTACCTCTACACAGCAGATGAAGCGTGTTTAAAACCAGCCGCAAGTATTCGGGGGCAGCCTCTTCGGGCGGGGCGAGCTCACAGCAAAGCTCGGCTATGTAAGAGGCGAGCGAGAGCGCCACAATATCCTGCCGTAGCGCAAAAAACGACTGCTCTACCTCCGCAGAATCAACGGTGGTGCTGTCCCGGTAACGGAACAGCACCAGCTTGGAATAACAAAACAGCTCTGTTGAAGAGGTCAGTCGACCGCGGGGTTTGTTTGCTCCCCGCGCGACGGCTGAAACAACACCATAATCACTGGTCAGAATGGTCAGCAGACGATCGTCGCCCACCGATTTGGCACGAATAATTATTCCGTGCGTGACACACTGCATGGCGTCTTTGTCTCCCCTTCGTTTTTATTCTGTCGCACTGTGCTGTCGAGCATCGGCTCTGTCTGACGGCTTTCTGCGGCATACCGCAAATAATCACAAACGAAACCGGTGCTTAAAAATGCTTCCCAGGCTTTTGTGTTGTCCATCATAAATCGCCTCCGAGAATAGTTTTTCCGAAAGCGCTTAAATTATCGTCGGAAATATTTGCGTCATTTATCCTGAAAGCCGAAGTTTTTAAGCTGGGTATCGCTATCGCGCCAGCCCTCGCGCACCTTGACCCAGCATTGCAAATTGACGCGCACATCTAAAAAACGCTCTATATCAAGCCGTGCCTCGGTCGCAATCTTTTTTAACATCGCACCATGCTTGCCAATGATAATACCTTTGTGCGCATCACGTTCACAGACAATAGTCGCCTCAATATCAATAAGGCTGCCATCTTCGCGCTCACTCATCTTTTCGATAATAACTGCAGTACCATGCGGAATTTCATCCCGCATATTGCGCAGCAGCTTCTCGCGGATGATCTCAGCCACCACCGCACGCTCGGGCTGGTCGGTCAGCGTATCGTCTGGGAAAAAGTGCTCGCCTTCGCTGCAAAACGGTTCCAGCTCTTTTAATAGGGTCTCGACACCCTCTCCTTTAAGAGCCGATATCGGCACGACGGCGTCAAAGGCATAGAGATTGGCAAACTCCGCAATTTTTTTCAGCATCAGTTGTTTTTGCGCCAACTCGTCTACCTTATTGATTGCCAGCACCGCTGGCACACCGGCGCTTTTAATACTTTCGACCAGATGCTTTTCGGCAGTAGTCACACTGCCATCCCATTCGGTGACCAGAATTACGGCGTCTACGTCGGATACAGACGCGCCCGCCTGCTTGATCATATACTGGCCCAGCTTCGATTTCGGCTTGTGCAGACCCGGCGTATCAATAAAAACATACTGTGTTTCGCCCTCAGTCAGCACGCCGGTGATGCGGTTTCTTGTGGTCTGGGGCTTGTCCGACACGATGGCGATCTTTTCGCCCAGTAAACGGTTTAACAGTGACGATTTGCCCACGTTAGGGCGTCCAACAATCGACACAAAAATATTATTTGTCATTTAGAATTCCTCTTTATCGGTGACAAAGGTCTCGTCTCTTGAAAGCCCAAGGCCCTGAAGCACCGCTTCTTCCTTTTCGTGCATGATGCGCGCCTGCATACCATCGGTCTCGTGGTCGTAGCCCAGCAAATGGAACATGGAGTGCACCGTCAAAAAGCCCAGCTCACGTTCCAGCGAGTGGCCATAGAGACGTGCCTGTTCCACCGCGCGCTCCATTGAGATGACAATATCGCCCAGAATGCTGGCGCCTGACTCCTCGTTGATATCATAGATTCCCTCTTCGCCCATCGGAAAGGACAACACATCGGTGGCCGAATCCTTGTTGCGATAAGAGGCATTGAGTTCCCGAATGCTTTCGTTATCCACTAGGCTAATGCTGATCTCTGCGGGCTCTTGCAGCCCTTCAGCAGCTAGCACCGCATTACAGCAGCGCTTGATCAACAGGCGTGCCCCTGTGGGAATTTTGATCTTCTTTTGTCGGTTTGAAATATATACCTTTGCCTTAGCCACTCGCGTTTCCTCCCAAGCTTAAAACGTCTTAATGCCTTGACGGCGGGTTGTTGTAATAGCGTTCATAGGCCTTGATAATCTCCTGAATCAGACGATGGCGTACCACGTCTTTATCTGTTAGATGGATGATGTCGATGCCAGCGATATTCTTTAATACGCGAATAGCTTCTATTAATCCTGACTTTTTGTCCGGGAGGTCAATCTGGGTGATATCACCAGTAATGACCGCCTTTGAGTTTTGCCCTAACCGGGTCAACAGCATTTTCATCTGCTCAGGCGTCGTATTCTGCGCCTCATCTAGGATGATGAACGAATCGTCGAGCGTTCTGCCGCGCATGTAGGCCAGTGGTGCCACTTCGATATTGCCGCGCTCGACATAGCGCTGATAATTTTCAGCCCCTAGCATATCGAACAGGGCATCATACAGCGGTCGCAAATAAGGGTCAACCTTGTTTTGCAGATCTCCGGGCAAAAAACCGAGCTTTTCGCCCGCCTCGACAGCCGGGCGGGTCAAAATAATACGGTTAATGTCATGCGCCCTGAAAGCCCGCACCGCCATCGCCACCGCCAAATAGGTTTTGCCGGTGCCCGCCGGGCCGACACCTAACGTGATGGTGTTTGTGCGGATGGCGTCGACGTATTTTTTCTGTCCAAGTGTTTTTGCCTTTAACGGCCTGCCCTTAGCCGTGATGCAGACAACCTCGTCGGTGAGCTGGGCAACCTTTTCTTCCTGTCCCTCGCTGACCAGAGACATGACGTAGTGAATATTCTGATCGGTAAGCGCTTCTCCGGTATTAATCAGCGAAATCAGCGACTCGATAACTTTAACGGCGAGATAGACATCTTCCGCCTCGCCGGTGACTTTGATGTCGGTGCCGCGCAAAAGAATGCTGACGCCGTAGGTATCTTCTATCAGCCTGACATTAGCGTCAAAGCTGCCAAACAACGCAAGGGTATGCTCCATTCGCTCAACATTGATCAGCTGTTCTATCATTTCATCATCCATTCCGCCGAAAACGGCATCCTTTAGAATAGCGGCGCTCTTTTTAGACCAAAGCCCGAGCAGCCGCGCAGAGAACCCCTTGGGCGCTGCCACCTTTAGGTCTATGTCTATACGCTTTGAGAGTATATCATATTTCTGGATATTTGTCACAGAAAACCTACAAAAAAATGTCCTCTCAACGAAGTAATATTTCCACTTCTTTCGCAATATCTTTTTCGACCAACGCGTGCTCGGCCAGGTAATAGATGCCATTTTCACAACGACCCTCTATTTCTCTGGAAATAACTTTTGAATCCGGGCTGCTTTCTCGCAGGGCATTGAGCTGCCGCATGGCATATTCTTTAGCCTCGTGCTCACTGATCTCACTGGATTGCAGCTGAACTGGAGTTGTGGTTCCCTTTAAAATGGACAGATTTTCAGAGGGCAAAAGCGACTCACGCTGCCATATTATCGAATAAGGCTGCTCCTTCATTTTTAACGGAAAAAACATCGGTATACGAACATTTCCCCATTCAAGATAGCTTTTGGTTGCAGGTTCCCCATTTGTCACCCATTTGGGCTGTTTTAATGGCACCTGAATGTCCTGATCTTCATAAGCGTGTGCCAGCACCTTGGCCCGAGCGTATTTAAACTGCCGGTTACCGTACTGATCCTCCATAATGCCGCTGACGATAATATCGCCCGCGCTGACCGTATCGCCGATTTTGACGACCAGCTTCCCTTCATAGACCTCCATATAACGGATCTGCCCATCGCAAGCAGCTACAACGTTGCCGACCCGCCCATCCGGGTCGATTGGGTCGGGCGGAATGTCGCGCTCACGCAACTCAATTTGTGCCGTACTTCCCACGATGTTAATGGCAATCCACGCAATGCGTCCATCGTTAAGCCGCAGCTGCTGCTCTAAGGTACGTGCGTCAATTTTAGCCGCCCACACCCCCGGCTTCACGCCAAGCTCCTCCAGCTCGGCGCGCAGCTCTTCCTCAGGGATGATGATACAGCCGTTGATATCCACCCGCCACACAAATTGTGAGGCGACCACCAGCAGTAGCATGGCGCACAGCATTCCCACCAGAAAACCTTTGCGGCGGCGGTAGCGATGCCGATAAACCCACAGCCCCGACTTTTTGGCGATGCGCACCTTAGTGCCGGTCTGCCGCGCCATTGGCCGCAGGCGGTGGTAATGCTCGGCGTTGGTGCTTGCTTCAATACCTTCCGGCAGATGCTTAATGCCCCAAACCGGCAATCCGTTGCGCAAACAAAGGTTTATCAGCTTTTCAGGGAAAGCGCCGGTAATCAGAAAAGTCACCGTGCCGCGAAGCCATCTGACAAATATGATGAGAAACATAGCAGCACCTCAAAACAAGAATTCAACCGCGGTAATAATGCCAGAGACGACGGTGCTGTTCCGGTTGAGGCTGCCGATGGCCAACCCACGTCCCGAAAATTTGACCACCATACCCCCAGCCATTAGGCGGATGACCTGTGGCGTATACTCCAACACGCCGCGGCAGTTTTCCACCACCGCTTCGTGATTGGAATTCATCTCTATATGCAGCCCGCCCGTCAGGGTGCTTTCCGGTAGCTCCAGCACGCGTGAAATGGCGGTTTTCATTGGTTGCTCTCCCGGTGTTTGCAGTTTTATTCTGCGCTTCAAGCCCGAACACCTCCAGCATCGTTCCTTCAAAATACTATATGGGCAAGCAAACCGTGATATGCGCTTCTTTGCAGCCATAGAATAGCGGTAGGATGCGAGGTGTTATAAATGAAACGAATATTGGCGAGTTTATTTGGCATGGCAGTTGTCGCAGCACTTTTTGCCCAGCCTTCGGCCGTATCGCAAGGCGTCGCAGAGGGCGTTCGACTCTGCATGCAGGTGCTGCTGCCATCATTGTTCCCTTTTATGATCGTGGTATCGTTTCTATCGCTTTCGGGTGGGCTTTGGTTGCCTTCAAAGCTGCTTTCTCCTCTGTTTAGGCTGCTGCACCTGCCGACAGAGCTTCGCGATGTTTGGCTGGCCTCGTTTTTAGGCGGCTACCCCACCGGTGCGCACACACTGGCCACACTGGTGCAGCAAGGGTTATTGCCGCGGCAGGTCGCCGGGCAGATGCTGCGATGCTGTGTCAACCCTGGTCCGGCCTTTCTCGTGTTGGCTATAGGGCAAGCGATGCTTGGCTCACGCCACATCGGGGGACTGTTGCTGTTGTCACAGGTCATTTCTTCGCTGGTGCTCTGCGTATTGCTCTGCCACAGCAAACAAAAGGTTAACGCATCATTCGCCAAACGACTCGATTCATTGACCGACGCTTATGTTACTGCCGTTTCGGGTGCGGCCTCTGCCATGCTGACTATCTTTGCGTTTGTGCTTGCCTTTTCGGTGGTTTTTTCGCTGCTAAACGCTTTTGATCCGCGCTTAAAAGCACTGGCCGGCGTTTTAGAGGTAACACTTGGCTGCGGTGTCGCCGTCCAACTCGGCGGAAGAATCGGGCTGTTGCTTGTTGCCTTTTTCACCGGATTTGGTGGTCTTTCGGTCGGTTTTCAGGTGCTCGCACTGGCACGTCAGGCCTCTATTCCAACAAAAGGATTCTGGCGTGCGCGTTTTCTGGCCGGTCTGCTAAACGCCGGTGCCTTTCGCGTTCTGCTTATCTTTGACAAAACAGCCGTCGCCACGGTAGCTGAAAATGTGCCGCCTATGGCCATCTGGTCCGCAGACCGCCTGCTGGGTGCGGCTTGTATTGCGGCCATGTTGCTAATATCGTTAAAAAAACTGGAGC
>DATMYZ010000278.1:0-3676 GCA_035560675.1 Clostridia bacterium | reverse complement strand
GAGACAGTATGGAAACTCCTTCAATTGTCATACGTCTATTATAGCACAGATGTAAAAACGTAGCGCATGTGACTTTAAATAGTAGGGTATAAAAAGAACGTGACCGTATATTCCAAAGTTTAGGAATATGCGGTCGCGCCTTTTATGTGATTAGAGGTTTAAGTAGTCCGTGTTAAAGAAAGCACCGGATTGTGCAGGAGACTATACTATACGCGTTCAAGCATGATGTTTAGAATTTCTACATCAGTGCTTCTCATACCATCCTTTGCCATGCGGCCAACGCTCTGGATGGTTGCCTCTGCATCCTTTTTAACAATACCCTCGCCGGGTTGGAACACGCGCCCCAGCTTAGCCAGCTCCAGCGCGTTAAGCGCCATTTCCACCGCGGTGGAAATCTTGGCTGCGCACGAGGGTTTGGCACCATCGCATACCACACCGCCTGAGGTGGCAATGCTGTTAATAATCGTATCGCAGATGACCTGATAGGATTCACCGGTCATCCACGCAATACCGCAAGCTGCGCCTGTTGCGGCTGAAACCGCACCACAATAGGCCGATAAGCTACCGATATACTTTTTTTGATGTACGCTGATTAGATTTCCAACAACCAGCGCGCGAATTAGTTGTTCATGCTCAACACCCAGAGCCTGCGCATACACGACGACCGGCATAGTCACGGTGATGCCCTGATTTCCCGATCCAGAGTTAATAACCGCGGGCAAGGTACATCCGCTCATACGAGCATCGCTGCCAGCAGCGGCGGCAGCGCGAGCGCGTACATGAAGACTGTCGCCGCATGCCGCAAGCAGGGTTGAACCCATCTGTACGCCCCAGGGGTGGTTCAATCCCTCTTGTGAGAGGGCACTGTTGCATAGAATCTGACGCTCAATTAATTCTGAGACATCCTCTTGTTTAACCGATGCGGCAAAGTCTAAAATGTTCTCAATATTTAATAAAGATGGATTGCCCTCAGCGGAGGACCTCTCCCCATTTTTAGTTTCTGCGGTGCTATCTAGCAAGATCTCTCCATCTTTTTCGATTCGGGTGATATTTGTGTGGTAGTCGCGCATGACTACCTCGGCACTGTGGCCTTCGTCGGTTTCCAAAAGGACGCGTATATAAAGATTCTCAACGTCCTCAACCAAGCGACAAGTACAAAATCCCTGGGCGATCAATGCCTTTGTTTTCTCAATATCCGCTTCGGTGATATCCTCCAGTACTTCAAGCTGGCGAGAGGCATCTCCGCCCACCAGCCCTAGCACCGCGGCAACGTCTACGCCCTTCATTCCGTTAGAATTAGGTACTACAACGCCGTTAACATTTTTAATAATATTACCGCTGCAATCTATCGTCAGATGGTTGGGTTCTACCCCTAAAACAGCTCTGGCTTTGGCTGCGGCGTAAGCTGCGGCAATAGGTTCGGTGCAACCGAGCGCCAGTTGCAAATTGCTTTTTAAAATGGACAGATGATTGTTATAAAGAGCCTTATTCATCGCTTTCTCCTTTTACCCATGGACTGTGTTTGCAATTCTTATCATTAAATGCTAGTATTGCTCATAACGCATGCATACCCGATAAAACTAAAGTGAAGGGGTTAATGGGGGCACATGAACTTTTTAAATTTGCGCTATTTTGTGGTGGTGGCGGAAGAGCTGAATTTTTCGCGAGCGGCAAAACGGCTGTTTATATCGCAACAATCGTTGAGTAATCATATCAAAAAGCTAGAAGAGGAATATGGAGTCCTGCTGTTTCAGCGCGACCACCATATCACGCTGACTGAAGCAGGGCAAAGTCTTTATCGCAACGCAAAAGAAATTCTTGAAATGCAAAATAAAGCGGAAAAAGAGCTGCTGGATATCAAGGATTTTCGTCAGGGTAAAATTTCTTTGGGCATTGCGCCTTCTCGTGGGCTTGTTATGTTGCCTCCGCTGCTCACCGAATATCAACGAAAATTTCCACAGGTGCGTATCCGTGTTTATGAGGGGGATAATACGCAGATTCAGGAACAGTTGCTAAGTGGCAAGATTGACTTAGCTATTGGCTTTGAATCCAGCGACGATGCTATAGAATCGGACCCCTTGTTTCATGAGCAGCAATATATTGTCGTGCCTAAGACTATTTTTGAGTCCTATTTTACACCGGAACAGCAGGCCGGAATGCTGCAAAGCAAAAGCGTGTCACTGACGCTCTTTGCAAAATGCCCTTTTGTGGCGGCCAACAGCAGCTCCTGGACAGATCAGGTGTTCAGAAAAATGGTTGAAAAATATGGCTTCTCGCCAAACGTTATGGTGCGCACCTACAATACATTTACTATGTTGGCATTGTGCCGTTCTGGATTAGGTGTTTCGATATGCTCTAAGACCTTCTTGTGGGATGATCTGAAAAAAAGCCGCCGAACGGATAAAGACTTTTATTGCTTTTTGCCTGACGATGCGTTGGCGGCGAATAAAATTGTCATCAGTACCAAGAAAGGCAGTTATCGCACCCGGGCCGTCAAAGAACTGATTAAGGTCACCAAGTCTATTTTTGCCGAATAGCCGTTGTCACAGCGATTAAAGCCGCATGCGGCTCTCCACAAACTCTTTGGCAGTGTTGACATACGCCAACATGGCATCGTTGAGTGGATAGCGGATAACGCAGCCCGGTGTCAGAATAAGCCCCCGTCCGCCCGTCAGCTGATATGACGCATAAATCTGGTGACGTATGGCATTGCGATTGCAGTTGGTGATATCATTGCGATTAAGGCCGCCCATCAGGCATTTGCCAGTTAGCAGTTTTGCCTCGTCTATGGCGGGCAGCGTTTCCCACGCATGCCAGTTAAAGACGCTCGTTGGATAGTCGCTTAAAAGTTCAAACATCACGTTGGAGCCGTGCGCATGGATGGTGTTCATCCAGCCGCCTTGGGCGGCTTCGAGCACCTGCAAATCGTAGGGCTTACCATATTCCAGATACAGCTCGGGGGTCGTTATGTCGTATGAACTCATCTGGGAGGCAAAAAAGATGCCGTCAGCGCCGAGCCCGATGGCCGCTTTTGCCAAGTTGGCAGTAGTTTCTGCAATGACTTCAAGCGCTTGTTTTACCTTATCTCCGTGACCCTGCCGAATATGCTCCAGAACTTTTTTTCCGCAAAGCTTATCAGCAATCGTTATGGGAGAAAACGACGTAAATACCACCGGCACATGCTCGCTTTTTACCTTTGCCAACAATTGTTTTAAGCTATCCAGCTCTCGGGCCAGACTACCTTCTGAAACCGAGCAGATCGATAGCTTGGCCCAATCTTCGGGCGATTGCACCGGTGTGGAGATGATTTTAGCAACTCCGCCATGCGTAATCTCCGAGTAGTCTATTTTACAGCCGAAATCTTCAATGGGGTACATCCCGTTGTTCATGGTTTTTACAAAATCCAGATCATATGCTTTATAGAACTGATAGGTCGCTTCGGCCAGCTTTGTTGCGTCTAAATCAATTCCGGGCAGATGGCTCCAAAAAGAATAGGGCAGGCGGTCAGTTTTTTGCAGGTTGACCGCTGCATAAATGCGTTCGCGCTTGTTCATCGTGCTTCATCCTTTTTTAACTACTTTTAGGGAGTAACCTTATTTAACGTACACGGGTAGTATAAAAAGTTAGAAGCACTACTGTCCAACAGAAATTTAATGAATATTAACAGCCTATATGC
>DATMYZ010000277.1:0-4076 GCA_035560675.1 Clostridia bacterium | reverse complement strand
ATCTATGATAAAGAAATTTTATTGACCAGATTACGTGAACAGGCGTTTTTAAATGCAGGTATTCGCATTGTCTTACGCGATCTGCGTGGGGAAGAAAAGTATGAAACCGACCTCTGTTATGAGGGTGGTATTTGTAGCTTTATCGAATATATTCATGAAAAGCGCGCGCTTGAACCGTTGCATCCTGAGGTTATTTATGTTACCGGACGTGATGGTGACTCTATTGCTGAAGTTGCCATGCAGTATAACGATAGCTATAACGAGCTTGTACTCTCTTTTGCAAACAATATTCACACCGGCGAGGGCGGAACCCACGAGATTGGCTTTAAATCGGGGCTGACGCGCGTCATGAATGATTTCGCGCGCAGGTATAATCTTTTGAAGGATTCTGATAAAAATCTAACCGGTGAAGATGTGCGCGAGGGATTAACCGCTATTATTTCAGTCAAGTTAACCGATGCGCAGTTTGAGGGACAGACTAAAGCCAAGCTGGGCAACACTGCTATACGTTCTTTAGTCGATTCTATGATTTCTGAAAAGCTGACTCAATATTTTGAAGAAAATCCGTCCGTATGCCGGACGATTCTTGAAAAGGCACTTGGTGCAGCCCGCGCACGTGAAGCTGCTAGAAAAGCCAGAGAGTTGACACGTAGAAAATCGGCACTTGAAACAGCATCTTTACCTGGTAAGCTTGCTGATTGTTCCGAAAAGGGAACAGATCGTACCGAAATATACATCGTCGAGGGTGATTCGGCAGGTGGCTCGGCAAAATCGGGTCGAGATCGGCGTTTTCAGGCTATTTTGCCTTTGTGGGGTAAGATGCTAAACGTTGAAAAAGTGCGTGAAGAAAAGGTTTATGGCAATGATAAGCTGACGCCGGTTATTACAGCACTTGGTTGTGGTATTAGAGAAGAATTTGATCTGACAAAGTTGCGTTATGATAAGGTTATTATCATGGCGGATGCCGACGTCGACGGTTCGCATATCAGAACGCTGCTGCTGACCTTTTTCTTCCGCTATATGCGTCCGCTAATTGAGACTGGGCACATTTATCTGGCGCAGCCGCCACTTTTTAAAGTCAGTCGCGGTAAACAGGTACGCTATGCCTATTCCGACCATGAGTTAGAAAAGGAAGTAAAAGAGCTTGCCCCAAATGGTGAAAAGGTTGATTTACAGCGTTATAAAGGTCTTGGCGAAATGAACCCCGAACAGCTTTGGGAGACAACAATGGATCCGATGCGCAGAACCATTCTCAAAGTTGAGATGGAAGACGCGGTTTCTGCCGATGCTGTTTTTTCGGTGCTGATGGGGGACAAAGTGCAGCCACGCCGTGAATTTATTGAACAGAACGCACAGTATGTTAAAAACCTTGATATTTGATTATATGTTTCACGTGAAACATATCGGGGTTAAGCTTTTGGGCGTCTATATTGCGCCAGCAGAAATGAAAGGTGAATATTAATGGACGAAATAATACATGGCAGACTGATATCGGTTGACATTGAAAGCGAGATGAAGAAGAGTTATCTCGATTATTCGATGTCGGTTATCGTCGGGCGTGCACTGCCTGATGTGCGCGACGGACTGAAACCGGTTCACCGCCGTATTCTTTATACGCTGTTCGAAAATGGCATTTATTCTGACAAAGCTTATCGCAAATGCGCTGATACAGTTGGTTCAGTTCTGGGTCGCTATCATCCGCATGGCGATGCCAGCGTATATGATGCGATGGTTCGTCTAGCACAGGATTTTTCAATGCGTTATCCCTTAATTGATGGGCACGGAAATTTTGGTTCCATAGATGGTGACCCCGCGGCAGCCTATCGTTATACAGAGTCACGCATGAGCAAGGTATCTATGTCCATGATTACCGACATAGACAAAGAAACGGTCGATTTTACGCCTAACTTTGATGATCGTTTAAAAGAACCTACTGTACTTCCGTCCCGCTTTCCAAATATTCTGGTCAATGGCTCTACTGGTATTGCTGTTGGTATGGCAACCAATATTCCACCACACAATATGGGCGAGGTAATCGACGCTGTTTGTGCGCTGATTGATAATCCTGAAGCGACGTTAGACGAATTGATGCAGTATTTGCCAGGGCCTGATTTTCCGACCGGTGGTACTATTATGGGCCGGAGCGGTATCCGCGCCGCCTATGGTACCGGACGGGGGAGGGTACTGGTTCGTGCTAAAACTCATGTTGAAGAAATGCATAACAATCGTGAACGTATTGTTGTGACTGAAATTCCATATGGTGTTAATAAAGCGCGCCTGATTGAGGCCATTGCTGACTTGGTTAAAGATAAGCGTATTGAGCAGATATCTGATCTTCGCGATGAATCTGACCGCGACGGCATGCGTATTGTTATTGAACTAAAGCGCGACGCTAATAATGCAATTGTACTCAACCAGCTGTATTCCTATAGCCAGATGCAGGAAACTTTTGGCGTCATCATGTTGGCGTTGGAAGGTGGCGTTCCCAAAGTTATGGCGCTAAAAGAGATTCTGCAGCACTATATCAAATTTCAGGAAGAGATCGTTGTGCGCAGAACGCGTTTTGATCTGCGTAAGGCAGAAGAACGTGCACATATTCTTGACGGCTTAAAGCGTGCCATCGACATTGTGGATGAGATCATTGCAGTCATTCGTGCAACAAAGGGTACACAGGCTGATGCCAAATCCGCTGTTATGGAGCAATTTGCCTTCGACGAGCCGCAAGCGGCTGCTATCGTTGCTTTCCGACTTGGCCAGTTAGCAGGACTTGAAATTGAAAAAATTACAAACGAGTTAAATGAGCTTGAAATTAAGATTGCGGAATGGAAATCAATTTTAGCGGATGAACAAAAGGTGCTGTCTATAGTCAAGCAGGAAATTATGGCGCTGGGATTAAAATATAGAGATGCGCGTCGTACAGAGATTCAAGCTGTTTCAGGAGAGGTAGATATTGAAGATCTTATTCCTGAAGCCGAATGTGTTATTACGTTGACCTATTACGGCTATATTAAGCGGCAGCCTACCGATACCTATAAAACACAGCGTCGTGGCGGCCGCGGTGTTACAGGTATGACCCGAAGGGAAGAAGATTTTGCTACGGAGCTCTTTATTTGTTCAACACATGATTATATTATGTTCTTTACAAGTCGTGGTAGGGTTTATCGCTTAAAATGCTATGAAATTGCAGAAAGTTCAAGAACTGGAAAAGGTACTAATATTATCAACCTTCTCCCGCTGGAACAGGGTGAAAAAGTAACATCAACCATAAAAGTCAGCTCGGTAGAAACCGAAAAATATTTGTGTATGGTCACTAAGAATGGCGTTATCAAGCGTACAGCTCTTTCAGCATTTAAAAATATCCGAAAAGCTGGACTGATAGCTGTTAGCCTGGATGAAAATGATGAACTGGCTTGGGTGCGCATGACCGATGGCCAAGACGACCTCATTATCGCGACCCGAAATGGTCGTGCCATCCGATTTACCGAAACCGAAGCACGCGGAATGGGCAGAAATGCGCGTGGTGTACGTGCTATTTCTCTGGATGAAGGGGATAGTGTCGTGGGCATGGCGCGCGTGCGCGAGGATAGATCGCTGCTGACTGTGACAGAAAGCGGGTCGGGCAGACGGACGCCAATCTCTGAGTATCCGTTACGCTCTCGTGGGGGTAAGGGTGTAATTAACTATTATACCAGTAAAAATGGCCCTGTTGCAGGTATTCGTTCTGTTGATGAAACTGATGACGTTTTCCTTATTTCGGATGACGGAATCATCATACGTATTGGCGCTGCTGAGATTACCAAGCAATCGCGTTATGGCGGTGGCGTGCGTGTTATGCGGCTGGCCGAAGGCAGCAAACTGGTCACATTGGCCCGCGCCCCTTCAGAAGAGGGTAACAACGACGAAGAGGTCGATCTTGATATCATTGAAGGTATCGATGGTAATGAGATCAGTGAAAAAGCATCAGAATTGCAGACTGAAGAAAATTCATCTGAAGAATAACCATAAAAGCCGCCGGAAAATGTACGGCGGCTTTTGTTTCACGTGAAACAATGAATAAATTCAGACTTTCTCAATAT
>DATMYZ010000276.1:0-6037 GCA_035560675.1 Clostridia bacterium | reverse complement strand
AATAAAAGGAGTATTGCAGTGAGAGATTCTCTCCAATTAACGCTGCCCGGCGAGCAGTTTGAAGGTTTTATGCTCACGCGCTCGGCGCAGCTGATACGGGCGCGTTTTGACCATCCCCCGCTGGCTTTTGTGCACAGCTTTGGCTGCCAGCAAAACGTTTCGGATACCGAGCACATCAAGGGGTTGTTGGCCGAGATGGGTTTTGGCTTTACCGATAGCGCTGAAAACGCCGATTTTGTGCTGTTTAACACCTGTGCGGTGCGCGAAACAGCTGAAGACCGTGTGTTTGGTAATGTTGGCGCTTTGAAAAATATCAAACGCGTCCGCCCTGACATGATGATTGCACTTTGCGGCTGTATGATGCAGCAGCAGTCGGTGGCTGATAAAATTAAAAACAGCTTTCCTTATGTCGATATCGTATTCGGGACCGGTGCACTGCATCGTCTGCCAGGTATGATTGCCGACCGTCTTTCTAAAAATAAGCGGGTATTTTATAGCGAATCGGCAAAAACTGTGGTGGAGGGTGTGCCTGTTGTTCGCGAAGAGGGCGTCAAGGCGTGGCTGCCCATTATGCAGGGCTGCGACAACTTCTGCTCTTACTGTATTGTCCCCCATGTGCGCGGGCGCGAGGTTTCGCGCGCACCGGGCAGGGTAGAAATCGAGACAAAAGAAATTCTGGCACAAGGCTTTAAAGAGATTACGCTATTGGGGCAAAACGTCAATTCTTATGGCAAGGGCTTAAACCCGCCCTGCGATTTTACGACACTTTTAAAGCAGATTGATAAAATACCGGGCGAATATCGTCTACGCTTTATGACCTCTCATCCGAAGGACTGTACTTTTGCTCTGATTGATGCCATTGCCCAAAGCGAGCACATTTGCCGTCATATTCATCTGCCGGTTCAAAGTGGCAATGACCGGGTGCTAAAAGTCATGAACCGCCATTACGACATTGCACATTATCGCAGGTTGATCACATACGCCAAGCAGCGTATTCCCCATATTACCTTTTCCAGTGACATTATTGTCGGTTTCCCGGGTGAAACCCGCGCGGAGTTCGAGGATACCTTGAATTTAGTGAAGGAAGTGGGCTATAACGCGCTTTTTACCTTTATTTACTCCCGCCGAAGCGGGACGGGCGCCGCAAAAATGCCAGATGTTGTCTCTGAAAAAGAGAAATCCGAGTGGTTTCGAGAGCTTTTAAAGGTTCAGCAGGAACTTTGCAGTGAGCAAAACCACGCGATGATCGGTAATACCCTACGCGTTTTGATTGACTCTGTGGGCAAAAGCGGGGAAGGTTTTGTTGCGGGGCGCACGGAGGGCAATGTCATTGTTGAGGCTTCAGGCGACAGAAGTCTGATTGGTCAATTTGTTGACGTTAAGATCATCGATGCGATGAACTGGGCCATGGTCGGCACGATAGTGTGATGCCCGTAGGGGCATCGTCGTCGTTCCGACGGATCAACGGCTCGCCGCTTAGCGCGGCAACCGCCTTTTGGTGGGCAATTATCCCACTGCGCGCTTTGCGTTTGTGGCATAATCATATAAATAATTTCATTCAAACAAAGGAGCTAAACACATGGATATTATTACAATGGCGCGCGAACTGGGTAAGGCAATTCAGCAGGACGAGCTTTATACAAAGATGAACGAAGCCAGTGCGGTGACCGAGAAATCCACCGAGCTGCAGAACAAGATTAACGAGTTTTCTGAGCTGCGCCTTCAACTTAACAAAGAGGTTATGAAGAGCGAAGGCGAGAAGAACGAGGATCTGATCACCGACCTTGATTCCAAACTGCGTACCCTCTACCAGAGTGTCACAGAAGACCCCGCCATGGTGGCGTATAATGCTGCCAAGGCACAGCTTGAGAGCACCTTGAATTTTATTTCTCAGATCATCACTGGCAGTGCCAACGGCCAGGATCCCGATACAATTGAGCAGCAAGCCAGTTGCTCGGGCAGTTGCGGTTCCTGCGGCGGCTGCCACTAAAGGCGTTGCCTTTATAAAACAAACCTGATGCGGGCACTTTTGAGGCCCGCTGGTTTGGTAACCTTTTTAGCGTTCCCGACGGGGTACGTTGCTTGACTGCTGCATCTTGCAGGTGGTCTTAATTCTCTTAAATACGGGGTGATGGACATGGCACCGCTGTCTCCAATGATGCAGCAATATTTTGAAATTAAAGAGCAGCATAAAGATCATATCCTGTTTTTTCGTCTGGGCGATTTTTACGAGATGTTTTATGACGACGCCCAGTTAGCCTCTCGCGAGCTGGAGCTGGTGCTGACTGGCCGAGACTGCGGGCAGGACGAGCGTGCGCCAATGTGCGGCGTGCCCTATCACAGCTGCGAAGCTTATATCGCCCGGCTGATTAAAAAGGGGTATAAGGTCGCTATCTGCGAACAGGTCGAGGACCCTAAAGAGGCTAAAGGCGTGGTCAAGCGCGAGGTTATTCGTGTTGTTACCCCCGGCACCCTTATTGAAGCCAATATGCTAGACGAAGGGGCAAACAATTATATTGCATCGGTGTATGCAGGTGAGGGCACGTTTGGCCTTGCGTTTGCCGATATCTCTACAGGGCAGGTGTTTGTAACGCACCTGCCCTCAGGAGATTTAGCGCCGCTGAAGAATGAACTGGCAAGATTTTCGCCCAGTGAAGTGGTTTTTAATGACAAGTTTTTAAGCTTTACAGAGATGGGCGCCTTTTTAAAAGATCGCCTGCGCTGCTGTGCCGATGTCATTGCGCAGGAGGCATATACCGATGGCGCACCGCAAAAGATGATTTCAGCCCAGTTTGGCGAGACAGCTTGCGCGTCCGACGGCTCCGCCGCAGAAATGGAGACGGCCTGCGCTTTGGGCGGGCTGCTGCATTATCTGCACGAAACCCAAAAAACAGGGGTCGAACGACTTGTTGCACTGGAGCGCTACAACGAAACGCGCTATATGGTGCTGGATGCCACCGCCAGAAGAAATCTGGAGCTGACCCAGACCATGCGCAGCGGCGAGAAGCGTGGCAGTTTACTTTGGGTGATTGACAAAACAAAAACAGCGATGGGCAAGCGCCTGCTGCGCCGATATCTTGAGCAGCCGTTGTGCCACCCTGTTATGATTGAAAAACGTTTGAACGTTGTCGCAGAATTAAAAGACGACACCATGCTGCGGCTGGATCTAACTGAACAGCTCGGCGGCATTTATGATATGGAGCGGCTACTTACCCGCATCGTGTGCGGAGCAAGCAACCCGAGGGAGCTATGCAGCTTCGCCTCGGCGTTGCGTCAATTGCCAAAAGTGATTTCACTGTTGGGGGGCTGCCGGTCGCGCTATCTTCGCCAAATTGTTTCGGCCATAGACCCTATGCAGGACATTGAAACGCTGATAACAAAGGCCATTGATGACGACCCGCCCGTCTCAACTAAAGAGGGATGGTTTCTGCGGGACGGCTATAACCCCGATCTTGACGAAATACGAAGGCTGTTGACCCACACCAAGGAGTTTCTGGCCAGAATAGAATCGGACGAGCGTGAGCGCACTGGTATTAAAACGCTTAAAATAGGTTATAACAAGGTTTTCGGCTATTACATAGAGATAACCAATTCATATAAATCGATGGCGCCACCAGAATATATTCGCAAGCAGACTTTGGCTAATTGTGAGCGCTATATTACGCAGCAGCTCAAAGAGCTTGAGGATAAAATTCTTACCGCGCGCGACAAACTAATTGTGCTGGAGCTGCGACTGTATGAAGAGCTTCGGCTTAAAATCGCATCTCAGACCGAGCGGATTCAAAAAACCGCCGATGCTGTGGCGCAACTCGACGTTTTTACCAGTTTTGCGACGCTTGCCTCTGAAAATAACTACTGCCGTCCGCAGATTACGACAGACGGGGCGATTATGATAGAGGATGGCAGACATCCTGTGGTGGAGCAGATTTTGGGAGCCTCTCAGCGGTTTGTGGCAAACGACTGTCGACTGGACTTAAACGACAACCGTATCGCTATCATCACTGGGCCGAATATGGCGGGCAAATCTACTTATATCCGCCAGGTAGCAGTCATCGTGCTGCTGGCTCAGATTGGCTGTTTTGTTCCAGCAAAGTCAGCATCTATTGGTGTGGTGGACGGCATCTATACCCGGGTTGGCGCGTCTGACGATCTTTCTACAGGACAATCTACCTTTATGGTGGAGATGAACGAGGTGGCTCAGATTTTACAAAGTGCCACTGAAAATAGCTTGCTGATTTTAGACGAGGTCGGTCGTGGCACATCCACCTTTGACGGCATGAGCATTGCCCGCGCGATGATTGAATATATCGCTGACCGAAAAAAACTCGGGGCAAAAACGCTGTTTGCGACGCATTACCATGAGCTCACCGAACTAGAGCAGTGCCTGCCTTGCGTTAAAAATTATAATACGGCGGTCAAAAAGAGAGGGGACGATATCACTTTTCTGCGTCGTATTGTCCCCGGAGCGGTGGACGATAGCTATGGTATCGAGGTTTCAAAGCTGGCGGGCATCCCAGAATGGATTATAAAACGTGCACACGAAATATTGGAGGATTTAGAGGCGGACAGGCCGGTTTCGGATCGCTGTAGAGGTGTAAAGCTAAATAGCTTGTCTGATGATACGCCGCCTCAGCTCGCGCTGCCGCAGGCCTCCGCGTTAGAAACTGCCCTGCGTAAGCTCGACTTAAATTCCCTGACGCCACTTGAGGCGCTTAATAAATTATATGAATTCAAAGCTATGCTTTAAACTGATGATTTTGAGGAGAAGAGGTGTTTGCCGTGGGTAAAATTAATGTGCTTCCCGCCGCGGTTGCCGAGCTGATAGCAGCTGGGGAGGTTGTAGACCGACCTGCGTCCATTATTAAGGAACTGGTTGAAAATGCGCTTGACGCCGGTGCTACCCGTATAACGGTTGAACTGAATGACGGTGGAATCACTTATCTGCGCGTGTCCGATAACGGCAGCGGTATGACGCGCGAGGATGTGCCACTGGCGTTTATTCGCCACGCCACCAGCAAAATAGCCTCAGAAAAGGACCTTGATTCCATCGGGACACTAGGTTTTCGTGGCGAGGCATTGCCCTCAATTGCGGCGGTCAGTCGTGTAAAGGTTATTGCCCGTACAGCAGAAAGCCCGATTGGTTGCCGCTATTCCATCACGGCAAATGAGCCTCCCGTGATGGAGGACATCGGATGCGGGGTGGGCACCAGCATTGAGGTGCGCGACATTTTTTATAATACCCCTGCACGCATGAAGTTTTTGAAAAAAGACGCAACTGAGGGCAACGCCGTGGCCTCTTTAATGGACAGGCTGGCTTTGGCTAATCCGGCGGTTGCGCTTGAGTTTATCCGCGATGGCAAACGGATGCTCAAAACGCCGGGAGACGGTAAGTTGCTGTCGGTTCTACGCGTCGTCTGCGGTGCCGAGATGGCTGCAGGTATGATTCCCGTTTCGCTCAAAAGCGAGGGGGTACTGGTCACGGGACTGATTTCCCGACCGAATGTCTCGCGAAGCACCCGGTCACTGCAGACCTTTTTTATCAATTCGCGGTATGTCCGTTCAAAAACCTGTGCCGGCGCAGTCGAAGAAGCCTATAAAAACCGGTTGATGACCGGGCGTTTTCCTGCCTGTGTGCTCAACCTTGAAGTCGACTTCAATACCGTTGATGTTAATGTTCATCCAGCAAAGCTCGAAGTGCGCTTTTCAAACGAAAGAACGGTTTACAATGCCGTATATTCCGCCTGTGTCGACGCATTGTCACAGCATGAGCGCGGGCCCGTCGACGTTAAAAGAAAGAAAATCAACACCTTTTCACTGTCTGATTTTGATTACTCTGAACGTCAGGTAACGCTGCGCCAAGTCGGTAGAGCGGCGGATAGCTTTGCACCTGCTTTTCCCCCGAATCCCCAGAACGCCATACCGGTGGCAACTAAGGTGGTTACCGCAGGATATCTGCCGCTCGTTGCCGACGCTTCTGAATCCGCAGATATGTTGGAGCTGCATGATGACACTCAGCTTCACCCGGTTTCAAAGGTGC
>DATMYZ010000275.1:0-2930 GCA_035560675.1 Clostridia bacterium | reverse complement strand
ATAGAATCGCGCTTGCGGGGCATAATTGCACACAATCGCTAAAAATGCTGCTCAATGCGGTGGCTGTTCCGGCTGCAATCAGAGATGGCCTGGCTATTCTGAGTGATGAAAAGGGCCCTGTCTGGATTGAAGGGTTTGGCGTCAGTGAACGGGCTGCCATTTCACATGATACCCGGCGCGCAGTGCTGATCACAATACAGGAGGATTGACAAAAGGTGCAAAATGATATTCAGAAAGTACTTATTTCCGAAGAGGAACTGAAAAATAAGGTTGCAGAGCTAGGTAGACAGATTTCAGAGGATTATAAGGACAAGAACCTGATGCTGGTTAGTGTGCTTAAAGGTTCTGTGGTGTTCATGGCTGATCTGATGCGCGCTATCACCGTTCCGGCTTCTATCGATTTTATGTCGGTTTCCAGCTATGGTAGCGGCGTAAAGACTACTGGTGTTGTCAAGATTATCAAAGATCTCGATGAGGTGTTGACCGGCAGGGATATTCTGATTGTTGAGGATATTCTAGACTCGGGCATGACGCTCGCTTACCTTAAAGAGCATATCGGCGCCAAAGATGCCAAGAGCATCCGCATTGCCACTTTGCTTGATAAACCTGAGCGTCGCCGTGTCAACATTGTTCCTGATTATAAGGGGTTTGTGGTTCCGGATGAATTCGTAGTTGGCTACGGCTTGGACTACGATGAAAAATATCGAAATCTTCCATATGTGGGCATTCTTAAGCCCTGCGTATATGAAAACTAAAATTTTTTAGCAGGGAGTGTAAGGATTGAATAATTCCAACCAGCCAAATAAAAATTCTAATCAGGGCCCGGGACAAAACCCGCGCAACAGCTTTAATCCTAAAAACAACCGTGGCATTATTATTTATGTTGCGGTGCTGATTGCACTTGTGCTCATTGCCAGCAGCACGTTTGGCCTGAACAAAAAAGAAAGCACCTATAAATATTCCGAAATAGTTGCGTTTTTTGACGACAACAAAATTCAGGAATATACCTTTGACCTTGGTACCGGTGAACTCAAGTTTAAATTGAAGGACGATACCACGGAGAAAACCTACACGGTACCCAACACGAATCTATTCATCAACACTGTACAACAGAATGTTGAGGAATATAATCGCGGCAACCCCGATAGCAGAATACCCTATGAATTAATACCGATTGCGACTATGCCGTTCTGGTTATCTTATCTACCGACGCTACTGCTTATTGTGGCCATGGGCGCACTGTGGTGGTTTACCATGAAGCAGTCACGCGGCGGCGGCAACATCTCCGGCTTTGGCAAGGCCAAGGCGCGTACACCCGATCAGGGTCGCCGCGTCACTTTTGCCGATGTTGCCGGAGCGGATGAAGAAAAAGCCGAACTGGTCGAGGTAGTTGAATTCTTAAAGTCACCGGAGCGGTTCAACACACTGGGTGCACGCATCCCTAAGGGCGTATTGCTTGTTGGCCCGCCCGGAACCGGTAAAACGCTGCTTGCCCGCGCTGTCGCGGGAGAGGCGGGCGCACCGTTCTTTTCGATATCAGGCTCCGATTTCGTTGAAATGTTTGTCGGCGTCGGTGCTTCGCGTGTGCGCGACCTGTTTGAGCAGGCGAAGAAAAATGCACCAGCCATTATCTTTATCGATGAAATCGACGCAGTGGGCCGTCAGCGCGGTGCTGGCCTGGGCGGCGGTCACGACGAGCGCGAGCAGACCTTAAACCAACTGTTGGTTGAGATGGACGGTTTTGCCTCCAACACCGGCGTTATCATTATTGCCGCAACCAATCGCCGCGATATCCTTGACCCTGCACTGCTTCGTCCGGGCCGCTTTGACCGCCAGATCGTCGTGGGCTATCCCGATATCAAGGGACGCGAAGAGATTTTAAAAGTTCATTCCAAGAATAAGCCGCTGGGCCCCGATGTCAATCTGCGCACCATCGCTTCTACCACTGCGGGATTCACCGGCGCGGATCTTGAGAATATTCTCAATGAGGCGGCGCTACTTGCTGCCAGAAAAAGCCTGAAAGCCATTACGATGGAAACCATCGAGGATGCAACCATTAAAGTTATTGCCGGTCCAGAGAAGAAATCTCGCCTTGTCACAGAAAAAGATAAAAAACTCACTGCCTATCATGAGGCTGGCCACGCGGTGGTCACCTACTATATGGATACCGCCGATAAGGTGCATCAGGTATCGATTATCCCCCGCGGCATGGCAGGTGGCTTTACCATGAGTTTGCCCACCGAGGATAAGAGCTACCACACCCGTAAGGAGATGAAGGAGAACATCATCACCCTGCTGGGCGGTCGTGTGGCTGAGGCGCTGGTACTCGATGATATATCCACCGGTGCTTCAAATGACATTGAACGTGCGACCGGTATCGCCCGCGCCATGGTCACCCGCTACGGCTTTTCTGAAAAGCTGGGCCCAGTTGTATATGGTCATGATCAAAGCGAAGTGTTTTTGGGGCGTGACTTCAACCAGTCTCGTAATTACTCTGAGGAGGTTGCCTCTGAGATTGACAACGAGATCCGTGACATCATTGAAGATGCATTTGATCTAGCGAAAAATACTCTGACTGAGCATATGGATCAACTGGTGTTGATTGCTGAAACATTGATCCGTTGCGAAAAGATTGACGCTGCAGATTTTGCAAGCCTGATGACTACGGGCGAAATGGTTGCGGCTGCAAATAATGCTGATACCGACGTAACCGTCAGCGACAAAGCGGAAGAAACGGCTGCTTCTGATGAGATAGACGTTTCAGCGCCTGATAAAACTGTCGCAGAGCCTTCGGCTATTGAAGAGGTTCAGCCGACCGATGACGCGCAACCGGGCGAATAAGCTGACTTAAAGGCCGTGCCGCGAAATGATTTTGCCATCATTTTGCGGCACGGCCTTTTCTTCGTGCATCCCAGAGCGGCTTTTGGTGC
>DATMYZ010000274.1:0-7929 GCA_035560675.1 Clostridia bacterium | reverse complement strand
TGCCTGACCAACGCCTAAACATTATATATCAAGCAAATTAAAAAGTCAATCATAAACATAATGCGTGCGGCGGCAAGTGCTTTTTTACGCGCCAAAAACTTTTTTAGCGGCTGACACCGTGGCAGAAGCATCCTTGGCATAATAATGTGCGCCTATAGCAGAAGCATAATCCGCGGTGAGCACCGCGCCACCAACGACCACACGACAGTCAGGGCATTGAACGTGGAGCAGCTTAATCGTTTCCTCCATAGCTGGCAGTGTAGTGGTCATGAGGGCAGAAAGTCCGCATAGCGTGGCGTTGGTCGATTTGACGGCATCAACAACCGTGATAGGGGGTACATCGCGCCCGAGATCAATGATGCGATAGCCGTAGTTTTCGAGCACGGCACGCACAATATTTTTTCCTATATCGTGAATGTCTCCTTGAACCGTTGCCAGCACGATGGTGCCGCGGTCAGTCTGTCCACCTTTCGAGGCAGTAATTTTTTCACGCACCACATCAAAAGCGGCTTTGGCCGCCCCTGCAGAGCGGATAAGTTGTGGCAAAAAAATTTCATTTTTTTCATAGCGCTTTCCAATATCATCGAGCACAGGAATAAGAAGGTCAGCAATTAGCGCATCTGGTGTGGTGAGGTCCAGCAGGCTGCGCGCAGCTTGCGCTGCTTGCTGCTCCAAACCAGAGTGGATGGCCATAGCAACATCGTTTTGTGCATTTTTATCTGAGGAGGCAGCCGGGCCCGATTGGACCGTGGTTTGCGCAAAGCGGCCAATATAATCCTCACCGTTTGGGTCATAACCAAACAGCATGCGGAAGACCGCCAACGCTTCCATCATGCCGGCATCGGCGGGGTTGATGATCGAAAGATTCAGCCCGGCCTGCAAAGCCAAAGTAAAAAACGTACGGTTGACAAGGTCTCGTCGCGGCAGGCCGAATGATACATTTGAGACGCCCAACGCGGTTTTGACGCCGAGTGCATGCACCTGGCGCACCGCTTCAAGCGTAATTTGGGCATTGCGCTGGTCGGCACCTACGGTCATGGTTAGACAGTCGATGATGATAGCTTCACGTGGGATACCCACCTGTTCGCACCGCGCAATAATCTTTTTCGCTATTTGGACGCGACCATCGGCAGTCTCAGGGATGCCACTGTCGTCAAGTGTAAGCCCAACAACCGCCGCACCGTATTTTTTTACCACCGGCAGCAATCGGTCGAGCACTTCGTCCTTGCCGTTAACAGAGTTGACAACCGCGCGGCCGTTATACACGCGCAGCCCCGCCTCAATGGCATTGGGGTCTGAAGAGTCAATCTGAAGTGGCAGCGGGCAGATCGATTGAATGGCCTTGACAACCTTAGCCATCATGGCAGGCTCGTCGATGCCAGGCAGACCAACATTGACGTCCAAAATCTGTGCGCCGTCCTCCTGCTGTGCGACGGCCTGGCGCAGAATATACCCCATATCGGAATCGGACAGCGCCTGCTTTAAGAGCTTTTTACCGGTCGGGTTCAACCGCTCGCCAACGACGATAGGTGCATCCAACAATACAGAAACAGTCGAAGAGCAGGCCGCGCAGGGAACAGTCTTAGGAGGGTCGAGCGGTGTTTTATCCCTTACAGTATAGGTGAGAGCGGCAATATATTCCGGTGAGGTGCCGCAGCAGCCGCCAACGACCGACGCGCCGCAGTCAATCAACGTTCGCATGCCTTCTGCGAACTGCTCAGCTGTTAAGTCGTAGCCGCCGCCTGCGTTTGGCAGACCTGCGTTGGGCTTTGCGGCGATGGGCAACCGCGTCCAGCGACGCAGTTCGGTAATAATGTTGCCCAATTGAAGCGGGCCAACCGAACAGTTCACGCCAATGACGTCCGCGCCGTGGCCCTCCAGCGTGAGTGCCATAGCGGGGATATCGCAGCCTGTAAAGGTTCTGCCGCCCGCCTCAAAGGTCATGGTGACCATCACAGGCAGATTGCAGCATTCCTTTGCAGCCAGCAGCGCCGCCTTGGCTTCGTAAATATCCATCATCGTCTCTATAGCGATGAGGTCAACCCCAGCCTTGGCTCCTGCTTTCATCTGCTCAGCGAACAGGCCGATGGCACGCTCAAAGGGCATAGTGCCCAGTGGCTCTAAAAGTTCGCCCAAGGGGCCGATATCAAGCGCCACCATGCCGTTATAGGGAGCGGCGGCACGCTTGGCACAGTTAACCGCGGCAAAAATAACGTCTTCCACGCTGTGGCCGGTACCTTCGAGCTTAGGTGCACACGCTGAAAAAGTGTTAGTATAAACGATATGGCTGCCCGCTTTATAATAGGCGGCATGTATTTCTTCAATGACTTCAGGCGCAGAAATGCAAAGCAGTGACGGATTTTCTCCCGGATGAAGCCCCATGCGTTGCAGCATGGTGCCCATAGCGCCGTCGGTAAATATTATTTTTTGGTTAAGCGCCTCTAGAAAGCGGTTCATGAAATCAGCCTTTCGTTTTGAATTTGCTGTAAGGACAGTCTTGTGCCATCGTACAGGCGGAACAGCCCGGGGCGTCGTCGCTGGCATTACCAATGTCCGTGATGCCGATAATAGCGGTGACCGATTTGATAGGCGACAACAGCAAAGAGCTGCCAACCGTAAGACCTAATAGGCGGCGCGCATCTAAAAGTTCCAACAATTTTGGCTGCAATGACAATGGCAAATCGCCGTAACCCGGCGAAAAGCGAAAGGTCATACGATGCGGTTCGGCTAACAGCAGCTCGCGCCCCTGCTCGGTGGCGTGGTCAGCTAAATCTTCGATGGCGGTGGTGGCACAGGCATCTAAAAGCAAAGCCTGATAGGGGTTGCACTGTCCCGTGGCAGAGATGTGTCGGTCCACAGCAAAGCCGAGCGTCACCGCTAAAAGCATACAGCGGCTACAGCCCTTTAAATGGCGCGCAATAGCACGCCCCGGCAAAACTACATCTCCGCACACCGGCTGGTCGTCCTTCTGGCGACAAAGCGGGAACACAGCCGCCGCTGCCGCAGGGGTGACGAGCGCTAAAATCTTATCGGCCGCCGCGGTTAGATCATCAGAGATAGAAACATCTTCACGACTTCTCAAATATCTGAGCGCTTCGCTTCGGTCGATGGCCAACGTGCGCGAAAGAGGCAGTCTCACAGCGCGCCCCCATTGGCTGAGGACAGAATGTTTGCAATGCTTTTATGAACAGTTTCGGCGATGACAGGGTTATTCATGGTGTAAAGGTGCACGCCAGAAACACCACTGGCAATCAAGTCGATTACCTGCTCCGTCGCGTAGCACAGCCCTGCATCAAACAGGGCCTGAGGGTTATTGCCATAGCGTGCCATAATTTTAGCAAACTTCTGCGGCAGCTTGGCTCCACAGAGCGACACCATCCGCTCAATCTGCTTGGCGTTGACCACCGGCATTATCCCGGCCTGAATCGGCACCTTGATGTTTTCTTTATCACACAGCTCCGCCATGCGTAAAAAATCCTCATTATCAAAGAAAAGCTGTGATACGAGGTGCGACGCACCGAGCGCAACCTTTTCTTTGATGAATTTGATATCCTGTTGAACGTTATCGCTGTCTGGATGCCCCTCGGGGTAGCAGGCAGCAGCTATATCAAACCCGCCGCGTTCGTTGATATGGGCAATCAAATCAGTTGCATGTAAAAAATGAGGCGAGGGCTCGGCCTCGGGCACCCGGTCGCCGCGCAGTGCCAGAACATTCTCAACCTTTTCTTTTTCCAACGCGTCGAGCATGGCGTCCACCTGACTGCGGGTAGAGTTAATGCAGGTTAAGTGGGCTAGCGGGGTGATACCGCAATTATTCTGAATGTGTGACACCAACTGGCAGGTGACCTGTTGTTGTGCCTGAGACCCTCCCGCGCCGTAAGTAACGCTAATATAGTCGGGCTTTAACGAAGAAAGCCTATCCATTGTGGGATATAGGCTTTCAAGCGGGTGGTCACGTTTGGGAGGAAATATCTCAAGCGAGAAAGTCAACGGCTTTTTGCGGCAGATTTCAGAAATTTTCATGGCAGGTCTCCTGTATTATAGTTTGATTGAAGGCTCCAAATATACAAAGCCACACGCAAGGTGGCTGGTGACTGGTTGCATCCACGCGGTGCCGTTGATGTGCTGAAATTAAAAGTGTGTCTCCAGGAGTCACAAAAACCTGACAACGGTCAAACGTCAGCAATGCGCTGCCTGCCAGCAGACAGATCAACTCGTCTTCGACCTGGTCGTACCAGAAACCCTCGGGCGAACAATGCCCCTGCGAAACAATGCGCTCTACCCGACAGCCGTCGGATAGCGCGAGAAGCTGGCAGAATTCTTCTTGTGCTTTTTCGGGAATACTAAACAGGTTCATGGTGTGCCCTCTATTTATCAATGTGAAGCATGGCGGCAAACTCTGCGGGTAGGCCGCGCAATGTGTCAAACAACGTGCCAACTGCCTGCTCTAACTCATCTGTCTGCCGTTTCATCGCGTCAACGGGTGGTTTGCGAAAGCGGCTGAGCTTTTTGTCCAGCGTCCTTTCAATAGTGGCACGAATAGTTGGGTCTGCGGTTTTGTTCATGCGCTCAACCAGTTCGGTGCATTCGCGCAGCGTGGCGCGCAGAGCGTCTTCGTCCGCGCAGGCAAAGCGCCTGCGCATGGCCTCGTTTTCGGCCGGACTTATGAAATTCATCTCAAGCAACACTGCGTCGCCTGAAAACCCCTCGATTTTTTTGCACAGTGCATCAAATGAGGCTAGGCTCTCTTTGCTGTTAGGCAACAGCGCCATGCCGGGGCGCAGTGCCTGCGCATGCAGTGCGCGCAGCTTGCGCCAGACGAATACGCGGCCCTTAGTAGGGGTAGCGGGAACCGAATATACCAACGCAATCCATTCTGTTTTGGCAGACGGCATATGGATCCCCCTCTTTGATATATGATTTAAAAACTAAAGCAGCGCGGCAATCACCATGTTGGAGAGCAAAAAGCCCTGCGTGGTCAGTGCGATACCGGTATCGTTGAAGGTGACCAGCCCTGCATGGCTGAGTGGCGGGGCTTTTTCCTTAATCCGGTCGACGCTGCTGTCTGACAAATTGTTATAGCAGATACCCTCGCTGAGCCTCAGCCCTAGCATCAGGCGTTCGTCCTCGTCTTCGCCCGGGCCGTCGTCGACAGTGGTGTCCCAGGGGTTTCGCGCTGACAAAAAAGTGGCCAGATTGCGCGGGAAATAAAAGCGCCTGCCGTTATAAAAAGAGTGCGCGGCGGGACCAATTCCAAGATAAGGCTGACAGCGCCAGTACTTAAGATTGTGCTGGCTTTGAGCATTTTTATCTTTGGAAAAATTAGATATCTCATACTGATCAAAGCCATGACGAGCACAGCTCCTGACCAGTTCAAGATAGCAATCAGCCGCAAAATCTTCATCTGGGTCAGCGTAACGTTTGGCAAAAAAAGTGCCCGGCTCAATTTTGAGCAAGTAAGCCGAAAGATGGTCTATTGGCAATGCCGCCAGCGCGCTTACGGACGCATCAATCTCTTCAATGCGCTGTCCCGGAACTGCCACCATAAGGTCGGCGGAAATATGTTTAAAACCTGCGCGGCTTGCCGCCCAGATCATTTCTGCCGCACGATTGGCGGAGTGACGGCGACCTAAGATGCGCAGTGTGGCATCGTTCATCGACTGTACCCCGAACGATATGCGGTTAAATCCGCCTTTTGCTAATCGACACAACATTAACTCGTCCACTGAACAGGGGTTGGCCTCTAAGGTCACTTCAGTCTGGTTATAGCCAAAACGGTGGCGAACGGCGTCAAGTAACACGATCAGGCGATCAGCACCAAGCAAAACCGGAGTGCCGCCACCAAAATAAATGGTGTCGGCGTCAAATTCGCCTTTAAAGGCATCTATAGCCCTGAGCATTGTAGCAAGATAATGGTCATAATTCACATCGTTGCCATGCTGCGAATAAAAATCGCAATAAGGACATTTAGCGATGCAGAACGGGACGTGCAGATAGACGCCCCCGGTCATTCGTCAAGTTTCAGGACAGACATGAACGCTTCTTGCGGCAGTTCGACCGAGCCGACCTGTCGCATACGCTTTTTGCCTTCCTTCTGTTTTTCCAACAGTTTTTTCTTTCGAGTAATATCGCCGCCGTAGCACTTCGCCAACACGTCCTTGCGCACGGCCTTAACCGTCTCGCGCGCAATAATCTTGCCGCCTACAGCCCCTTGAACCGGAACTTCAAACAGCTGGCGTGGAATGGTATCCTTGAGCTTTTCGCACATTCTTCTGGCACGGGGATAAGCCCCGTCGGCGTGAACAATAAAGGACAGCGCATCAACCACTTCGCCGTTGAGCAATATATCAAGCTTGACCAGTCTGGAGGGCTCGTAGCCCGCCAGCTCGTAGTCAAACGAGGCGTAGCCCTTGGTGCGCGATTTCAGCGCGTCAAAAAAGTCGTAAACCACTTCGTTTAATGGCAGGCGATAATGCAGCTCAACGCGATCCGCGTCGAGATACTTGGTATCGACATAAATACCGCGGCGGTTCTGGCACAGCTCCATAATGCTGCCGATATAGGAAGCTGGGGTGAAAATACTTGCCTTGATAAACGGTTCTTCAGCCGATTCTATCAAAGTTGGGTCGGGGTAGTTGGTGGGGTTATCGATGCGCAACCGCGTACCATCGGTCAGGTTCAGGTAATAGACGACCGAAGGGGCGGTGGTAATCAGATCAAGGTTATATTCGCGCTCTAAGCGCTCCTGAATAATTTCTAGGTGCAAAAGTCCCAAAAAGCCGCATCGAAATCCAAAGCCTAAAGCCATGGAGGTTTCTGGCTCAAACGAGAGCGACGCATCGTTGAGATTTAGTTTTTCTAGCGCGTCGCGCAGGTCGGGGTACTTGGCACCGTCGGCGGGATAAATGCCGCAGAAAACCATGGGGTTCACTTTGCGATAGCCGGGCAGCGGTGCAGTGGCAGAATTTTCCGCTCCTGTGACCGTGTCGCCGACGTGAGTATCCTGCACCGTCTTGATTGATGCGGTGAAATAGCCAACCTCTCCTGCCGAAAGGCTGCCGGTGGGAACGAGGTTGACGGCACCCATGACGCCACATTCGACTATTTGAAATTGTGCAGCCGACGCCATCATCTTAACGCGCATTCCGGTTTTGAGGCATCCCTCTTTTACACGTACATAGACGATAACGCCCTTATAGCTGTCATAGCAGGAATCGAAAATAAGCGCTTGGAGAGGCGAATCTGGGTCGCCCTGCGGCGGGGGTATCATGGTGACCACCCGTTCGAGCACCTCTTCAATGCCGATGCCCTGCTTGGCCGAGATGCGCGGTGCATCCAGTGCAGGGATACCGATGATATCCTCCACTTCATGGCAGACGCGGTCGGGGTCTGCGGCAGGCAGATCAATTTTGTTGATTACCGGCACCACTTCAAGGTCATGCTCTATGGCAAGATAGGTGTTGGCCAGTGTCTGTGCCTCAATGCCCTGCGAAGCGTCCACTACCAGGATCGCGCCCTCGCAGGCGGCCAGCGAGCGGGAAACCTCGTAGTTAAAATCGACGTGTCCAGGGGTGTCAATCAAATTAAAGGCATAGGTCTTGCCGTCCTTGGCGTTATAGTTTAGCCGCACCGCGCGCGACTTAATTGTAATGCCGCGCTCACGTTCGATATCCATGTTGTCTAGCAGCTGGTTGGCCATGTCGCGTAGCGCAACGGTGTTGGTTTTTTCTAAAATGCGGTCGGCCAGCGTACTCTTGCCGTGGTCGATATGTGCGATAATGCAGAAGTTTCGGATAAGCTTCTGGGCTTCGGTCATTGTTTAGTCTCCTTCGACTGATAATCTATGGCTGTTATTATTTTTACCTTATTATAACACAAGAAACACTTGCACAGCAGTAAAATAAACGTATCAACGGCGCGTTGCTGAGA
>DATMYZ010000273.1:0-2310 GCA_035560675.1 Clostridia bacterium | reverse complement strand
AGACAGACCGATGCAGTTATGATACTGTTATGATTTCGGTATTAGGGTAATAATGAAGCAGAATCTCCTCACAGGTGCTGCCCTGGCGCGCCATAAAATCGGCGCCGTACTGACTCATACCCACACCGTGACCATAACCGCGCGTTTCAATAGAGAAGGTTCCTCCCTGATAAGACATTGCAAAGCAGCCGGAACGCAGACTAAGCGCATTGCGTACCGCTTGCCCGTGCACCTCAAGGTCGCCAACTTTGGCCAGCGTAACATAGCCTGATTCGGATGTTTTCAGCGGGACGATCCACTTTTCGGGGGTATTATCATTTAACGTGACCTCGGGGAAGGCCTGCACCAGCAGCAGCTTCATCGTTTTTTTATCAAAAGTTTCGGTCACTTTATAGTCGGGTGCCAGCAGGTCACTATCGCTTTCAACCGGTACAAGATAAGGCAGCGACACCGCCCACACGTTTTCAGAGGCTTCAGTAAGCCCGACGCTGGTGGAGTGATAGGCAGTCAGAGCGGGTTCGCCGTTATAGGCAACAATGCGAGTTAGTGCATAGTCGGCGGCGGCGCATATCTTGGGCCAGAACAGCTCGGCGCTATCGCCATAGCGCTCAAAAAAGCGTTCCTTGGTGATATAGCCTTCCAACCGCTCAGGGGCGGCGGAAAAATCTGCACCCTTCAATTCAGGGTCTGGATTTTCGGCCTGCCGTTGCGCGCTATAAAGAGCCCAGGTGTGCGCTGCTATGGCCTGCGCGGTCAGCGCCTGCTGGTGGAAGGTGGCGGGCATTTCGGAGGCAACTGCCCCGCGAATATATTCTGCGGCATCTACTGTGAATATTTTCTTAGTAGAACGGTCAAAAATCTTAAAGGAGTTGCGCGCTTCAATGTTGACATCGGACGGCAAAACCGCCGATACGGTAGCTGAACTGCCGTCATCTTGTGGCGGTATGCTTTCAGCCATTGATGAGATGGCAGGGGCAGGTTTAAGCGTTGAGACCGACTCGCGCTCAGAAAAAGATAAAATATCCCCTTGCGCCGATAGTGAGGCTCCAAAGGGAATGGCGACAGTAAGCAGCGTCAGCAGCACTAAAAAAAATATTGTGACCCGCATAGGACATCCCTTTCTTTTGGCTTTATTGACTTTGGTAATAGGATGGGATAAAATATTTCTATTGTCAGCTTATGCGGACAGGCCGGCAAATATGTTTTGTCTGTGCGGCTTAGAGCGAAGCGACCTACAAGGAAGGCGATGAAAAGAGTTTGTATAAAAAAAGCATGAAGATGTTTTTCGGCGGGACAGTGATTGCCGTTTTGCTGCGCATTTTGTTAAAAACCTTATATATTGATACCGATACAGGGTTTTATCTGGGCGGAGGAGGGCTGATATATGGCTTTGCAGCGGTGGTGCTGCTGACTGTTTTGGCAGTCACCGTCAGCACTCTACGCGCCGACGGTACCGACAGCGCCGATGCAGCCATACTTCGTGGCAACCGGCCCCTGGAGTTGTCTGCGGCTGTGCTTGGTGTTACCATTGCGGCGACCAGTGTTCCCAAGCTGATGGCGGCATTGGCGATAGATCCAGCCGAACCAGTCATTAACCGACTGCCCGGTTGGTTGCTGATTATAGAAAATATTTTTGGGCTTGCAGCGGGTGCAGCCTTTTTATACTTGGCGTTTTGCTTTTATAGTGGCTTCCAGCGTTCTGGTCTTCAGGGCATGTTGGCACTGCCAATGGTGATCTGGCAGGCTATCAGCATGGTGGAACGGTATATCTCGTTTCGGCAGGTTAACACGGTGTCAGACCAGTTCCTTGAGACGATGTATCTTGTGTTCGCTACGCTGTTCTTACTTGCAAATACGCGCTGTATGGCAGGCATACCTAAAAGTCGTAAGGTTTGTGTGCTTTGGGGCTTGCTGACAGCCCACTTCGGGCTGGTGCTTACAGCGGGGCAGTTGGCTGCGACGATGGTGCTGGGGGGCGATATTTCAGGCCCACCTGTTCTTCAAATGTTGATTATCTCGGCGCTGACCTTATATGCATTCGTGGTTTCGTTTTCTCTTATGCAAGCCTCTTGTGAATAGCCAGAATCATAAATAGTGTGTTCAGTCTGAAAAATGCCGAGTAGCCCGGTGTGCGATCGTGTATGATTGCTAAAAATACCCCCCCAGCTTTTTTGCACAGAACCAGCAAAAACGGACATTGCAGAAAATCCCCCATTCGTAGGATAATAAAACCTACGAATGGGGGATTTGTCATGCCAAAGAGAAGGTATACAAGAGTGCAGGAGCTTTTGCCTAAAATTAAAGAAATGA
>DATMYZ010000272.1:0-2798 GCA_035560675.1 Clostridia bacterium | reverse complement strand
AAACAACACCTGTTGCCAGTGCACAGACAGCAGGGGTTGTTTTATTTTACCGAAAATTTGCGTAACGTCAAAGAACGACTATGGCATCTCCGGCTGCAAAAATCCGAGCGCACAGCCCGCATACACTGCCGCGCCGGTCGGCAAACATTTTTCATCCAGCAGAATTTGGGGATTATGCAGCGTAAGGGTATAGCCCTGCGCAATGCTGCCCGAGCCAATGGTAAAATAGGCCGAAGGCACCCGCTCTGAAAAAGCCGAAAAATCTTCGGTGCCGGTGTTTGGCGGTGCAAAAATAGTATTTTCTGCCCCAACTACCGCGCCGGCATACAGGGCAAGCTGTTCCGAAAGCGCCACGTCGGTGACCATCGGCGCAATACCGTAAACATAAGTAACCTCTGTGGTTGCCCTGAACGTCGCCGCTACCCCCTGCGCCACCTCTTTAATCCGCTGCTTTAAAAACGCGCGCTTTTCGGCAGTCGTGGTGCGCACCGAAACCTCCAGCTCGGCTTTGCCAGCCACGGTGTTGCAGGTGGTGCCTCCGTTGATTTTCCCCACCAGAATCACTGAGTTATCGCGGCATGAAATTTCTCGCGAGATAATTTCTTGCAGCGCAATCACGACATGCGCCGCAACGTTGATGGCGTCAACGCCGGTCTCAGCCTTGCTACCGTGCGCATCCCTGCCGAAAATTTCTATTTTGACGGCGTCGCCCGAAAAGGCGGCGGGCCCCTTGGCGTAATAGACCTTTCCCAGCTCCGCATGCTCAGTGCCAATGGCCATATGTAGCGCCAGCGCGGCGTCCACCGTCGGGTTTTCTAGAATGCCGTTTGCAACTAGATCGGTGGCACCCGCCAGAATTTCTTCCGCGGGCTGAAATGCCAGTTTAACTGCCCCGCCGAGTTCGGCCTCGCGCGTCTTTAACAGTCGCGCCGCACCCAGCAGCATAGCGGTATGAAAATCGTGCCCGCACGAATGGCAATGCCCGTTTTCTGCCGCAAAGGAGAGGCCGGACTGCTCCGGCATCGGCAGCGCATCCATGTCGCAGCGCAGCAGAATGGTTTTTCCCTTGGTCGGGTCGCCGATCAGGCAGGAGACACCCGCCTTGCCGACATCCTGTGGTTCAAGCCCCATTTCGGCCAGCCTTGCCTTGACAAAAGCAGTGGTTAGCGGCAGGTCAAAGCCGGTTTCGGCAAAACGGTGCAGCGTGCGGCGGTTTGCGACCAGCTCGTCAACGATGGCCTGCGCCTGTGATAAAAAAACGTTCATGCGCATAATCCCTTCCTTCCATTAAAAAATCAGCGGGGCGATCATATTTGCCACGATAACCGACACAATGCTCACTGATGTCACACCAGATATGATCATCTTTGGCAGATAGTAGTCGGTCAGCCGAACGGTTTCTTCGTCGGATAAATGGTGCGTCATCTGCGCGGCGTTCACCACCTCGATAGCAGTGGTATAGGTCACCGGATAGCCAAACATGCAACACAGGCCGGTGGCAATAGAAAGATACATGTCATGCCCCAGCACCTTGCCCATGATGGTGGAGATAACCGCAATACCGACCGCCGACATGAACAACAGGCCGAGCACGATCACTAGAATGTGCGAAAACTGAGACAAGGTCATGGTCAAAAACGCCTTGGTTACATAGGCATAGGTTGCCAGCAGCACAATGCCGTCGCCGCCCGCCTTTTTCAGGCTGTTTTTCTCCAGAAAGCCAGTCGCTGAACCCAGCACACCGCACAGCAGATACGATAGCGTGCCATCAAGATGGACAGTTTTAGCCAGAAGCTGAGCCAGTACCGCTACCAATGCTAGCCGCGCAAAATGCACAGTTGGGGTGTCCAGCGTTTTGGGGAACTCCGGTATAAAGCAAATCGACCATTTTTTGCCGCTCGATTGCGTGGAATCGCTCTTCAGTTTGCCGTCTGCTATGTAATTATCGGCCGATTTTTTCAAACAGTACGAAGCGATTGGCAGCCCCACCAGCTTCTGAATCGATAAAATCGAAGCGATAAAAGCAGCAATTTCGACCTTGCCTGCGGCGGTGGCTGCCTCTGTAGAAATCATCGCCGCCACGATGCCACCCGCAATCGGCGCAATTGCGCTCAGCGCGTAGGCCCGGCCAAACAACATTTGCCCAGCGGTGAAGCAGACAATGACAATGCCTACAATGCCTGCCAAGGCAATCAAAATGGTCTTCCACTCGCTTTTAAGCTCGTTTAAATCCAGCGAGGAGCCTAAATTCGTCAGAATAAGCGCCATGCCGAAGGTGGGTATAATCGCAACCAGGCCCGAGGTATCCATCAAATCGGGCGGAAAGAATTTAAGCACGCCGCCAAAAATGATAAAGACCAGAATAGCCACGATGAAGGACGAAACGATACCCTTGGTTTTGAGGGCAACAAAATCGCCCAGTGAAAAGGTAAGTGCGATGGCCGCGAACGCGATGATAGGTGTTGAAAATATCATTGTTCTCCACTCCTCTATTTAAATTTTAATAAACGTTAGACCACGCGGACAAAAACAAAAATCCCCTGTCACGGTTTATAAAAAACCGGGACAAGGGATATAACAATCTCCTGCGGTACCACCCGAATTGACGCAACGTTTAAAACGAAGCATCCAACTTTAATGCGCATACAAGTATATGCGTTCCCTTGATAATGGGCGGAAATCCCATCAGGCACTACTCGGCAACAGCGTTTCGTCCTGCCCTCATAAGTCCATTCAGCACCATGCGTCCCTGCCGCAATCACACCACCTGCGGCTCTCTGTAAAGCGTTTATAATGCC
>DATMYZ010000271.1:0-16731 GCA_035560675.1 Clostridia bacterium | reverse complement strand
AATGCGTATTTACCGGTCACCATTGCGATGTTTTTACTAAGAAAGGTTTGGTGGTAAAGATGTTTATTATCCCCATCAGCGAATTGCAGCCCATTATTCCTGCCGTAGAAAGCGGCAAAACCTCTGGGCAGTCTGGCACAGGGGCCAGTTTTGAGCACGTTCTGAAAAACGCCATGCAGAATTTAGATAATCTGCAAAGCACCGTGGACAAAGATTCCATTGACCTTGCACTCGGTCGTACCGACGATCTACATACTATCCAGTTAAACACTATGAAGGCCACTGCGGCCATTGAACTGACCGCTGGTATCACTTCCAAAGTTCTTTCTGCATATCAGCAAATTGTCAATATCCAGCTTTAGGCCTTGCCCGCAATTTGGTTCTTTATCTGATACTTGACCCTTCAAATATGTTTAAGATGCTGGAGATAAAATGGTTGAACAAATAAAAAAGGCGTTTACGTCTGTAAAAGAATATTGGGCGCAACTTGCGCCCGCCCGCAAAAAATTATTTGCTATCATTACCGGTGTCGTATTGGCTTTTGCCGTGGGCGTTACCGTCATTTTAAATTTTAGCAACGGCAGTTATGTTTTGCTTTATGAAAATATGGCGAACGCCGAAAGCATAGAGGTGTATAATGCGCTTCAGGGCATGAGTATTCCTGCACGCATGACCAACGGCGAGGTAGAGGTACCCCGTGAAAGCAAGGAGTACGCTAAAGCCCAGCTAGCCATGCAGAATATCCCGAAGACCACCCTATCTTATGATATTTTTAACGGAGGCGGCGGCCTGACAACGACCGATTTCGAAAAGCGTCAGCTGCTGGTTCAGCAACTTCAGAACCGCCTTCAGGATACTATTCGTCAGTACGACGGCATTAAAAATGCCTATGTTACTTTAAGTATCGCCCAAGAAAGCAACCGCGTATGGGAAACCTCATCTCCACGCAGTACCGGCAGCGTTTCAATTGTTTTGGAGCCGGGATATACGCTTTCTCGCGATCAGGTTTCGGGCATTAAATTTCTTGTTGCCTCCAGCGTTGGCAGCACCATGACTGTCGGCGATGTTAAAGTTATAGACGCAGCCACCTCCATCAGCTTGAAATCTCGCGAAGACTCTGATATGAGCAATGCGGACATAGGCCTTGAGCGCCTAGGGTTTGAAGATCGCATTGAAAGCCGCCTTGTAGAAAAGGCGCTCAATGTGCTTACAATTGCTTATGCGCCCGAGGATATTCGTGTTTCTGCAACTGTTGCGCTTGACTACAATAAAATGCTGACGGAGAGCAAGCAATACAGTCCCTCGACAGACTCTAAAAACAACTCCGGCATCCTCTCGCACGAAGATCAGTCGCACGTGAGTGACGGTTCTTCTATTGTGGGTGGCGTGGTTGGTGAAGAAAACAACACCGATACGCCCGTTTATGTTGACCAGGATAAAGACGGCACTATCGACTACATCAACAGCACTAGCAGCCGTGATTACGCAGTGAGCTATATCACTCAACAGATTGAAAAGGATCAAGCTGAGCTAATCAGCGCCTCTCTGGCCATTACGATCAAAGGTGAAGTCGACGACCTGACCAAAAGCTCTATCATTGAAAATGTGTCTAAGGCCACCAATATTCAAGAAGCCAATATCTCAGTGCAGAACTTTATGGTCGACGGTGGACAAGTCGCTACCGAAGCCAAGCCTTCCTCCAGCTTATTAGATGATCCGATGATCATTATTATTATTGCTGCACTGGGTGTGCTGCTTCTCATCATACTTATCGTTATTGTTATTCTCAGCGGTCGCAGTAAAAAGCGCAGAAAAGCTGCTGAAAGCAGTAGCAAGGCACCTGAGCCCATCGGTCTTGACCTTCAGCGTGACCTCGAGGCTCGTAAGCGCATGCTGCTGGAGGGTGCTGAACTTTCAAAACAGGAGAACGCCATCACCGATGAAATGAAGAATTTTGCTCGCGAAAACCCCGAGATCACTGCCAATATCCTTCGAACCTGGCTTAAGGAGGATGAAGACTGATGGCGCAGCAGGAATATACCAGCATTCAAAAAGCGGCTGCCGTTATGATCGCGCTTGGTTCACGCGAGGCAGCGGAGGTCTATAAGCACCTGCGCGACGACGAAATTGAGCAGCTCACCATTGAAATTGCCAAGATCAGCCGGCTGCCCAGTGACGAGATGAAAATGATCGTCGACGATTTTTATGGCCTTTGCTTGGCGCAAAAGGTAATTGCAGAGGGCGGCCTTGAGTTCGCCAGAGATGTGCTTGAAAAGGCATTCGGCACGCAGCAAGCCGTTTCTTATATGGAGCGCGTAACCAAATCTCTCAAAACAAAATCTTTTGATTTTATCCGTAAGGCCGATTATAAGAGTCTGCTTAATATTTTGCAAAACGAGCATCCTCAGACCATTGCGCTTATTCTATCCTATGCCCGCGCGGAACAGGCTTCTCAGGTGATTTCAGAGCTTTCACCAGATCTTCGCATAGAGGTTATTGAGCGCATTGCCAAGTTGGATCGCGCCTCGCCTGAAATGATTAATATTGTCGAAAAAATTCTGGCAAAGAAGTTTGGTTCCATCATTTCGGTGGACCTCATGGAGCTGGGCGGCATCAACCACGTGGCCGACATCATGAACAACGTCGACCGCGGAACCGAAAAACAGATCTTCGACGAACTGGGTCTCAAGGATCCGGAACTTGCCGACAATGTGCGCAAGCTGATGTTCGTTTTCGAGGATATCGTCTTTCTGGACGATATGTCGATACAGCGCTTCCTTCGCGAGGTCGATTCCAAAGACCTGGCCGTCGCCCTCAAGGGAACCAATGCCGAGGTGTCGGCCGTTATCTTCAACAACATGTCCAAGCGTATGCAGGAGAGCATTGCCAGCGATATCGAATTCCTTCACAATGTGCGTATGCGTGACGTTGAGGCTGCCCAGCAGCGTATCGTTGACGCTATACGCAAGCTCGAGGAGGAAGGAGAGCTGGTTATTTCCAAAGGCGGAAAGGATGACGTGATTGCGTAGAATCTATAAACCAAACAACGTAACCACTTCAGACCGGCATTTTCTTCTTGGCGATACGGATGGTCAAGCTTCTTCCGATGAAAATGACGACGAGATATTTTGGGACTCTACTGAAGAAGATGAAGCCGCAGCTCAGGGTGCGAACTCAAATGGCGATTCTGCCGAAAAGGCCGGGCTCACGCCAGATAAGCCCATTGCAAAGCGTCATGCTGCACGCACTACCGTACAGGAAATTGCACAGCTAGAGCAACTTCGCGATCAGATTATAGCGCAGGCCACATCGGAAGCGACCCGATTAATTGAAGAGGGCCACGCCAAAGCGCAGGCCGAATATAAAGATGCCTGCGCCCGCGCCGTCCAACAGATAGAAAACGACCGAAAGGCCGCCTGTGAGCAGGGCAAACAACAAGCTCTGGTTCAAACCGCGCAGGATATTGCCAAGTGTATTCACGATATTGGAGAAACCCTATCCCGTCTTGAGAGCGCCGAGGCCGGTTTTATCACCGGATACGAGCAGGATCTTAAATGGATGGCTCTTGAAATAGCTCAGAAGATTTTGATGGATACCATCAACGCCGACGAAACCCGACTGGTAACGCTGGTAATGGCCGCTGTCAATTCTGCCAGCAACGCCCCTTGGATGTCGGTAGAAATTTCGGAACATATGACCGGACTTTTAACACAGCTTCAGCAAAAGCTTAAGGATATTCCAACTACGGGCAGAGTAAGCATCAAGCTTATTGACGCGCCGCCCGACACTTGCATTGTAGAAACTCCCGATAAGTTTTTTGACGCCTCAATCACCCAGCAGATAGAAAACCTCAAGGGCTATTTTGCCATTGAGCAAGGGTGATATGCCATGAACAGAGCTTATTACAAAAACCTTTTTAGAATCAGCGATCTATACACCCAAATGGGTAAAATAGATAAAATCATCGGCATGACCATCGAAGCTACAGGTATCACCTGCAGCATGGGGGATGTCTGTCAGATCATCATCGACAAATCCGGCAAATGGGTAACCGCCGAGGTGGTCGGCTTTAAAGAAAATCGAGTACTGCTTATGCCCTATTCCGATACCGAAGGTATTCGTCAGGGTAGCCGTGTGCTAAACACCGGCGAGAAACTGATGCTCAAGGTTAGCAACCAGCTCATTGGCCGTACCGTCAACGCACTTGGGCAGCCAATTGACGGCGGCCCTCCCATTGAGGGCGGCGTGCCTTGTTTAATCGGCGGCATTCCATCAAACCCCATGCAACGACCCCGCATCGATACGCCAATAGAAATGGGCGTGCGCGCTATAGATGGCTGTCTCACCATTGGCAAGGGGCAGAGAATGGGTATCTTCGCCGGGAGCGGCGTGGGCAAAAGCACTCTGATGGGTATGTTAGCGCGAAACGTCAAGGCTGATATCAACGTCATCGCCCTAGTAGGCGAACGCGGGCGCGAGGTTGTGGAGTTTATCAATCGTGACCTTGGCCCCGAAGGACAGAAACGCTCGGTCATCGTGGTTGCCACAAGTGATCAGCCTGCCATGCAGCGTAGCAAATGTGCGTTGTCTGCCACTGCTATCGCGGAATATTTTTGCCGACAAGGCAAGGATGTGCTGCTCATGATGGATTCTCTCACCCGCTTTTGCATGGCCCAGCGCGAAATTGGTCTGTCAGTCGGCGAACCGCCTGTGGCGAGAGGTTATACCCCTTCGATATATGCCGCGCTGCCCAAGCTTCTGGAACGAGCAGGAAACTTTGAAAAAGGCTCTATCACCGGCATCTACACTGTTCTGGTCGAGGGCGACGACACCAATGAGCCCATCGCCGATACTGTTCGTGGCATCATCGACGGGCACATCATCCTATCTCGGAAAATCGCCGCCAAAAATCACTACCCTGCGATAGACCTGCTCAACAGCGTGAGCCGCCTGATGAATGATATCTCTGAAAAGGCGCAAATTCAGGCTGCCTCAAAGCTGAGACATATGATGGCGGTTTATGAAAACAATCGAGATTTGATCTCTATCGGCGCTTACAAGCATGGCTCTAACCGCGAGCTTGATGAAGCAATGGCCCACATAGATGCCATTAACGGTTTTTTGCAGCAGGCGGTCAACGAAAAAGTCCCGCTTACGGACACTATTAAAACGCTATGTAAAATTGTTCAATAAAAACGCCACCACAAATCGGAGGAATAGAACGCGCGATGAAAAAATTTTCATTTCCGCTTGAAAGTGTGCTGCGCTATAAGGGCTCGCTTCTCGAGGAGGAGAAGAACAAACTGAATATTCTGCGTTCTGAACTAAACCGCATTGAGGACTCAATGGCGGAAAATTCGCGCCAGCTGCTGGCAAACGATCAGGAACTAAAAGCTCTTGCCAAAAAGGGCTGCGGCATTGCGGCACTGTGCTGCATTAGCTTTCAGATTGACAACACCCGCCAGCTGCTAGAAGATCTAAAAACTAGCCGCGCTAAGCAGGCTCTGCTGGTAGAAAAGCAACTCGCCGTCGTCGTCGAGGTCAAGCAGTCGGTCTCCGGCATGGAGCGCTTAAGGGAAAAGCACCTTGAAAGCTACCGCGAGGCTCAGCTCAAAGAGGACGAGCTAACCATTGGTGAGCTGGTCAGCACGAAGTATGCCCGTGCCGGCCATTCGCAATAAATCAATAAGACAACAACATGGAAGGAGGTGAAAACATGGATAACATCACCATGCAAACTCAACAGGTTGCAACTTCGCTTACAGGCTCGCAATCCACTTCTCAAAACGCCCTGTCCGACCGTGATAACGCCTCTGCCAGCTTCGCTGACCTACTAAACTCTATCTCAGGTACTGGCAGCGAAACGTCTTTGGCCGCGCACCTTAAAAAGAATGCCGAAACGCTAGGCGCCCAGATGAATGCTGAAATGTTAGCTGTCAACCCACTTCTCGCCATGATGCTGACAGGCCAAACCACGCAAGCAGATTTGACCGTCCTGCAACAGTCTACTGCGCTTGACGCGCTAACTCAGGCACAATCGTGTGCTTCTACCGTGGGCGTAGCACTTTCTCCTGAACTGCTCTCGCAGCTTCAAGACGTCATTGATGCCGCCTCGGCGCTACCCTCTGCCAATACAACCACAGCTAACACTTTTGCAGCCGCACTGCAATCCGTTGCCGACGATGGCAATTTGGGCACCGCCGTCATAACGGCTGCTCTGGCGGATGCGACCTCAGACAACACTTCTGCTCTACAGGCACAGGCACAGTTTGGGCGCGCGGTTAGCGAGGCGCAGCAGCTGCTTAAATCAACTGAAAATGCGGACGCGGATGACACAACCGAGCTGGACTTCGAAGAGCTTCAAAAAAAGGTGGATTCCGGTGCGTTTTTGCCGCAGTTGACCAACGCTGTCAGTACCAGCACGCTGGCCACTTCTTCTGAAATGAGCAAAACCTTGGATGCGCAGGATATCTTTAACCAAGTTAAGTCCGCTGTAACTCAAAACACACAGGAAAGCACAACCGATTTTACCATTAAGCTCAGCCCCGAGGGCCTTGGCGAAATCACTGTCAAGCTTTTGGATGACGGCGGGAAAATGACATTGAGTCTGGCGGCCTCTGACGCTAATGTGCAGCGCCTGCTGAGTAGCGAGCTAAACAATTTGCGCGACATTATGCGGCCATATAATGTTGAAGTGGCGCAGGTCGTTCAAAGCAACGAGGCGCAAAACATGAATATGAATATGCAACAGCAGTTTGGGCAGCAGTTCTCGCAGCAGAGCTATACCGGCCAGCATCAGGCTTCATCCTTCGCATATGAAACCGACTATGTCGAAAACACCCAAACCAGTGACCCCGCCCATGCAGTTATTTTGCCTGATTCGGTCCTGGATGCCTACATTTAACACGAGGAGGGTACTATCTTGAGCACCAGTATAAGCGATTTATACGGCACTAATTCTGCAAAGACGGTCAATGCGGTGTATGAGACGGACAGTTCCTCCGAACTTAGTATTGAAGATTTTTTTACACTAATGATTGCCGAGCTGAAGAACCAGGATTTTACAGACCCCGTTGACAGCTCTCAATATGTGACACAGCTTTCCCAGTTTGCCACCATGCAACAGATGCAAAATCTGGCCTATTATTCCAAAACCAACTATGTCATGGGGCTTGTCGGCAAGAATGTGACTGTTGCAAGCCTGTCTTTGGGCGGCAAGGTCAACTCTCAGTCCGGCGCGGTAGAAAAAATTACTCTCTCGGGCGACGACTATGAGATATACGTCAACGGAACAGCCTATTCGCTCAGTCAAATTATGACGGTGAATGCTCCCGAGGTCACAGCCGAGGAGGAAATGGACACCGTTTCAAACATTACCCCATACCTTTTAAAGCGTACTGATACTAGCGCAGAAATTGCATGGAACGCCCCAGAGACCGACGATGAATCGCAGTATTACTACAGCGTCTATTACTCGGATAATAAGAATTTCGATTCGGTGTCACAAGTTAAGCAGGGCACACTCATTGCCAGTGTAACAGGCGGTACGGACGAGCTTGAAGCCTCTTTGACCGATCTTGAACCCGGCACCACCTATTATGTTAACGTCATTATCAGCACTTCAGACGGAGATGAATCAGCTTATCAAAAGCTAATTTTCACCACCAAGTCATAAAAGTTTAGATAACGGCTCTGCCTTGGAGGGCAAAATCGTGGATAATCTATATCTTGGCAGACTGTCTCTTCCCATCACAACGGGAACTGTGCAGCCCTATCGCACCGACACTGCATCCTCTTCTTCGTCCACGGCGTCTACCCAGTCGGACAGCCTCTCTTTTCAGGAGCTTCTGCAACAGCAACTACAGCAAAATGCGGGCGTAGAATTTTCAAAGCATGCTGTTTCGCGCGTGGCACAGCGCAATATAGAGCTGACCGACGACAACCTTGAGCGTCTGAATCAAGGGGTTAAAATCGCGCAGGAAAAAGGGCTGGATGCCACATTGATCTTAATTGACAAGACTGCTTTTATCGTAAGCGCACAAAACAACAAGGTTATTACCACTGTAGGCGAAAGCGATTTGACAGGGAACGTATTTACCAACATCGACGGTACCGTGATTATATAAAAGCCGGACCTTTTAGGAAGCTTTTGCAGCCCTGACTGACCTGACGGGCTACGCCGCACGGAACCGTTCCCCCGAAAAGGAGCAAGAATTTATGAACAGATCTCTATACTCCGGCGTTTCTGGCTTAAAAGCGCACCAGACACGTATGGACGTTATCGGCAACAACATTTCTAACGTTAATACATACGGCTTTAAGGCTAGCCGTGTCACCTTCAGCGATGTATACTATCAGACCATCAGCGCAGGTAGCGCAGGAACATCAACTTCAGGCGGTACAAACTCAAGTTCTATCGGCTATGGTACACAGGTGAGCTCGATTGATCTTCTCATGGGGCAATCCTCCTTCACCATGACCGACAGCACAATGGATTTAGCTGTTGATGGCGAGGGCTTTTTCCAGGTTCAAGATGCCGATGGCAACAAATACTACACCCGTGCCGGCGCGCTCACCTTTGACTCTGCCGGTAACCTCGTGGATTCGCAGGGCAATTTTGTGCTTGGCATCTCAGGTAACCCACTTGGGAAATCCGCTGGTAGTAATCTGATCCAGTTAAGCCTACCCTCTGTCACACCGTCGACATCTTCGGTTAGCACAACCGTTAACGATGTTAAATATACCATTTCAACTTCAAACTACACCTCTGACGGTAATATCTCAATGCAGATTGTTCAGGGCACCGGCATGACCGACGGCACTAAGGCAACCGCCCAGGTGGGCACAAGTGGTATCGTCGTAACGTTAAATGCCAACGAGACCTTTTCTTCGCTGGACGACTTGAACACCGCTATCAACAGTGCCATTGAAACCTATATGCAGAGCACCACAGGAAGCAGCCATCCCGCTGGCAAGTTTACCATATCGATGGATCCTGCCGACGCTTGGCCAACAGGGGGGTTGACTGGCGAAGAAATCTGCTCGACCGACTTTACCCTACAGTCCGGCGAAGCGACCAATTGGACTTCTGCCACCATCGCTGGCGGATTTTCGCCCACTGGCACTACCGGCAGTACTTTTGGTAGCGCCTTTTCTACTTCAACAACGACCAACCCGCTTGAAGCTTTTACCGTTGCGTATGATGCTACAACCAAAGTCATGACCGTCACTATGAAAATTGACGACGTAGAATATGCCGGTACTATTGATTCCACGAAAACCGAATCTGGTACCATGAAGCTAACCAATGGCACCAGTAGCACCGATTATATTGTCGTGAACCGGCCTAGTTTTTCGTCGCTCGTAAGCGCCGCTGCGACAGCAGGCACCGCCAGCAATATCGTTGATACGAACGGCGACCTTATCACCTCTGGAACGGGGACGTGGGATGCGTTGGCCACTGCCGGCGTTACCACACCGGGGGACACCACCTTTACCGCTGCGGCACCAAGCAAAGCGCTTGGCCTTTCAGGCAGCAAGATGGTGCTTACGGGTGGCACCGAAGGCGGCGCACAGGGCATCGAAAGCCTTACAGGCGTTGCAGTAAGCTCCGACGGCACCATTATTGCCACGCACGCGGAGTTGGGCGATGTCATCGTCGGGCAAATTAACCTTGTCACCTTTGCCAACCCCGAGGGCTTGGTGCAGTCGAGCGGTACCTATTTTACCACCTCGGCCAACAGCGGCGAAATGAGCTATTGCACACCTGGAAACAGCGGCTCCGGTAGCCTGGTCTCCGGTTCGCTAGAGCTCTCCAATGTTGATCTTTCTAAAGAATTTTCTGACATGATTACGACTCAGCGCGGCTATCAGGCCTGCTCGCGTCTGATTACCGTCTCGGACGAAATGCTTGAAGAGCTGGTCAACCTGAAACGATAAGGTTTGTTTTGCGGCAGCCATGGGGCTGCTGCCACAGGCGGTAAAAACTTTTGCCGCTTGTGGCAGCAGACCCAATTAGATTAAATTAAGGAGAATCTTTTGATGATCATGTTGACCAAGTTAAACGGCGTCGAGTTTGTCCTAAACTGCGACCACATCGAAACGATTCAGGAGAGCCCAGATACAACTATACAGCTCACCAACGGTAAAATATACATCGTTCGTGAAAGTATGCGGCAAGTCGTGGAACTAACCACCGATTACCGCAGAGGTATTTTCAGCAAGTTATATAACCGAGGTGATTTTGGTGGCTAAAGAAAAAACAGCAAAGCAAAAGGGTGGCAAGAGCAGTTCCTTCGATATATTGACATTAGTGGGTATTGTTGGAGCACTTTTGCTAATTTTATTTGGTATTGTCTTTGTCGAGGCGCCTAAGAAAAGCGCCGCGAATTATGAAGAAGCAATGGAAGCCTATAGCTTAACTGGCCCATTTGCCATGAATAAATTCGCTGGTTTTATTAATTACCCAAGTATTGCCATCACCTTTGGCGGCACCATTGCTGCCTTAATGGTTTCTTTTCCTGCCTCTTCCTTTAAAAAAGTTCCGCTTCATTTAAAAATAGCTTTTTTCCCTACAGTTTATGATTCTCAAAGCTACATAACGCAAATTGTTGAGTTTGCCAAAGAAGCCCGATCCAAAGGCCTTTTGTCGCTGGAGGATAAACTCCAAGGCGCTTCTGACCCCTTTTTAAGAAGCAGCCTGATGCTCGTAGTTGATTCGGTTGAGCCCGAAAAGGTCCACGCCCTTCTGGACGCCGAGCTGGGCCATCTTGAGGATCGCCATACACAGGCCTGCGCCTTTTATGAAAAGGGCGCTGCTTACGCACCAGGCTTTGGTATGATTGGCACCTTGATCGGCCTGGTGAACATGCTGGCCGACATGTCTGATGCCGCCGCCATCGGCCCCGCGATGGCCACAGCGCTGTTAACAACCCTTTATGGCAGTATGATGGGCAACATCTTTTTTAATCCGATTGCCAATAAGCTACGCGTCCGCCATGACGAAGAGTATTTATGTAAAATTCTGATATGCGAGGGCGTTGAGGCCATTCAGGCCGGTGAAAATCCCCGCTTTATAGAAGAAAAGCTTCAAATGCTGGTTTTGCAGGAAAAGAAAAAGGACAAGAAGGGCAAAAAAGGTAAACGGGGTGCTGAGGACTCTGACGAATAAAAATCGCAGCAACATGACCGTATTTTTTAGAAAGGAGGGAACCTTGTGGCCAGACGAAGAAAGAGCTCCGGCGGGGGCGGCGGTTACAACTGGATGGACACCTATGGCGACATGGTAACCCTGCTTTTGACGTTCTTTATCATGCTGTTCAGCATGTCCACCGTCAATGAAGAAAAGTGGGAAATTCTAGTTCGTGCCTTCTCAAAAAATCCTGATGCTGCCACTGCCCAAATCATTTTGGTGCAGGAGGGGGAAGGCGATGATATTGCCCCCGCCAACGGTGTTACTCAAAATTTAGGGGACAAGGTAACCGACAATGAGTTGCCCACGGACTTAAATCAGCTCTACGAATACCTTAAGCAATATGTCGAACAAAACCAGATGACAGCGTCAGTCTCCATCTCCAAAGACTCCGCCAATAATGTCTACATACGCTTTGACAATAACATCTTTTTTAATGGCGATAGTTTTACTCTGCGTGAAGAAAGCTACCCCGTGCTTAACTTCTTAGGTGATTGTCTCAAAGCCGTTGAAAACCAGATTTTTGTCACACGCGTCAATGGCCATACTGCCGCCATTCCTGGTGCCGAAAACTACCATATCAGCGATTGGACACTTTCTGGGGAACGCGCCAGTCAGGTGGTCATTTATTTTGAAGAAAAGAAGGGCCTCGACCCCAAGAAGCTGATGTGTAACGGTTATGGAAAAAACTACCCAATTGAAACCAACGACACGCCTGAAGGCCGCGCCAATAACAGACGGGTCGAAATAATGGTGCTCGGCAACTCGTTTGATAAAAACAACCCTGAAGATCTTTATGCCATGCTCTCTCATCTGGTCAGTGCCGAGCTTTTTGAAGATGATCGCAGCAATACCGAAATTATAAACTCAGACAAATCTCGTTCTGATGACAGCACCCCATCCATCTCGGTACCAGAAGATGAACTCAGGGCTAGCTCCAACGCGGATAACTCATAAAATCCTTTCCTCATTTGCGAAGCGTTTATTTTTTAGACAGGTGGTGAGACCAAGTGCCCGAAATTCTCTCACAATCACAAATTGATGCGTTGCTCAAAGGAATGAGCAGTGGTAATATAGATGTCAAACCCGAAGCCCCTGATAAGAGGATTAAGGATTACGATTTCTATTCACCCAAAAAATTCACTAAGGAGCAGCTGCGAAATGTAGACAGCATCCACGAAAATCTCGCGCGTTTGCTGTCTTCATACTTTTCGGGTTCTATGCGCATTAACAGCGAAGTGAACCTGCTGCAAGTAGAAGAGCAGCGTTACTATGAATTTAACAATGCATTGCCTGACACAGCTTTAATCGGTCTCATGGAGCTCAAGCCCGGTGATAAAAACATTAGCGAATTTACTATGATGACGGACACATCTTCTAATTTGGCGTTTTTTATGATAGACCGTCTACTAGGAGGCATTGGAAGTGGTTTGATTCTTAACCGTGACTATACCGACATCGAACTGGGCATTATGCGCAACATCTTTCAAAAATTTTCAGTTTATATGCAGGATGCCTGGCGCGACTATATTGACGTCAATATCAGCTTAGACACCATCGAAACCAACCCACGTCTGATTCAGATTTACGCACCTGAAGACATTGTCGTAATCGTGTCCTTCGAGGTAAAGATGCAGGATGTTGTCGGGACGCTGAATATTTGTATTCCAGCTATTGGTTTGGAAGAACTGATGGGCAGCTTTGTTTCAAAATATTCGCGCATTTCCAAAACTCTTTCAGATGACGCCAAAAAAGAAATGGCTAAAAAAGTAATTCAAAGGTCGATATACGCTTCTGATCTTAAAATTAACGCGGTACTCGACGAGGTGCAAATGGAGCTGGAGGATATTCTGCATCTTCGGGTGGACGATATTATAAAGCTTGAAAATGCGGCAAATGGCGACGTTAAAATCCTCGTAGACAGTCAGCCGTGGTTTTATGGCAAAATGGGTATCGTAAAAGCAAATAAAGCGATAAAAATAACCACATCATATCCGCCCGATACTTTGAATTGAGAGGAGTTAGATTCATTTTGGATATTGCAGCGAAAGAAGCCAGCACAGGGCTTTCGCCAATGGAGATTGACGCTATTGGCGAAGTATTGAACATCAGTATGGGCTCTGCAGCAACGGCTGTTTCTACCATGCTAGATAGACAGGTGACCATTACAACGCCGCGTGTCAGCGTAGAATCGCTAGGGCTAGTGGAATATTCAGCGCTTGAACCGGCCTTAAGTGTTAAAATTACATATACAAATGGTCTCAGCGGCTCAAATGTATTGATTTTCCGTCAGCGTGACATGCAGCTGATATTAAACCAGCTGATGGGCATTGATGACCCCCCCAGCGACGACTTTATCTTAGATGAGCTAAGCATGAGCGCTGCTTGTGAGGTCATGAACCAAATGATGGGCGCTTCGGCCACCGCTCTGGCTGAATTTTTGGGAACGGCAGTCAACATCTCTACGCCTGAGGCACGAATTATTACGCCAGACTATACCTTTTCAGACGCCATTGCTATGGATGCCAACCAGCAAATTGTATCGATCCACTTCAATATGGACATTCAAGGCGTTATGACCTCCGAGTTTGTCAGCGCTATGCCCATCGATCTTGCCAAATCGATGGTGGGCGGTTTTCTGGGCTCAACAGCGATCGAAACAGAAGGACCTGCCCCGCAGCAGCCTGAGCCTATGGCTCCACAGCCTGTTGCGCAGCCAGCGGCAGTACAGCCTGCTCCTATAGCACCGCCTCCGGTATCAGCAGCAGTGACGCTGCCGCAAGCTCCCGTTCCAACACCTGCCCCCGCCATACCGCCTCAGCCACAGCAAACGCCAACGATGGCAGGGGCACCGGGCTATCCGCCCTACTATCCATATCCGCCTTATCCGTCCCCCGTGGCGTCGGGTGCATACCCGCCCTATCCGCCTTATCCGCCTAACGGGGCATCGGGTTATCCGCCCTATTATCCGCCGTATCCACCCTATCCACAGCCACCTGAAGCACCGACACCGGCTCATCAAATGCGAAAGACTGATGCCCCACCCCCAGCCAAAGTGCAAAATGTTCAGCTGCCGCAATTTGGCAAGAGCGCCCCGATCGGAGAACCGGTTTTAGGCGGCAACACAGACCTATTGATGAACGTGCCACTTGATGTTACTATTGAGATTGGGCAAGCCCGCAGAAAGATAAAGGATATTTTGGCCTTTGCTCAAGGTACTGTTATCGAGCTTGAAAAGCAGGCCGGTGCTCCGGTAGATATTGTTGTAAACGGTCAATTGATTGCCCATGGTGACGTTGTGGTTATTGATGATAACTTTGGCGTTCGCATCACCGAAATACTTGGTACGAGGGCACTACTCTCCTCTCTGGAAAAAGATCTGTAAGAAAATATCTTAAATATAAAAATACATCCCGAAAGGAATTGGATTTTATGGACAAGAAAATTATGATCGTCGACGATGCGGCTTTTATGAGAATGATGATTAAAAACAGCCTCACCGGCAATGGGTACACCAACCTGATTGAGGCTGCGGACGGGCTGATTGCCTTTGACACTTATAAAGCGGAAAAGCCTGATCTTGTTATTATGGATATCACTATGCCCAATATGGACGGCATACAATCTCTTCAGGCAATTAAAGGCTATGATCCCAGCGCCATGGTCGTCATGTGCAGCGCAATGGGGCAGGAGGCCATGGTCGTAGATGCCATCCGCTTTGGCGCGCTCGACTTTATCGTCAAGCCCTTTAAACCCGACCGCATTCTACAGACGGTCAAAAAAATACTCGGCTAATTCTATTTTAAAAACAAGGCGAGGTGAAAGCATGGAAAGATTAGAAGCGTTTTCGGTATTTTTTTCTGTTTTTCTCACCTTAGCGTTTGTTTTATTTTTAGCTTGGTTCTTTTTGCGCTGGATCGGTGGTCATGCGCCCATCCAAAGCAATTATAGGCACATCAAAATTCTTGACCGGGTGATTATCGACCGGGAGAAATATCTGCTGTTGGTTTCCGCTGGAGACAAAACTGTGCTTATTGCCATGAGCGCCGGTGCCGTAGAAACCATCTGCGAATTTAGCCCGCAGCAACGCGCGTTGTTTGACGCCGCAACCGAGTCGGAACAAAGCTTTTCTGCTGTGATAAAGCAGATGCTGCCCAAGAAAAACAGTTCGTCCGCCAAAGGGGGAGATGGTTTATGACCGATCGTGCCCAATGTTTGACAGCACTTAAAAAACAGCTGCTGCTTTTTGGCGTTTCCCTAGTTGTGGTTCTCGTGCTCGTGCTTTTTCTATTTAATACCACTGCGATGGCTGCACCCGGCATCTCGATAGATTTTATCGCCGACGATACCGCAAATGGTTCTATGGGCGTGCTGGATCTGATGTTTCTTTTTGTCCTGCTTTCGCTCATTCCCAGCATTCTGCTTATGATGACCAGCTTCACCCGTATCATCATTGTGCTCTCGTTTATGCGAAACGCGCTAGGAACGCAGCAGTCGCCACCCAATCAGGTTCTAGTAGGGCTTGCATTGTTTTTGACGCTGTTTATAATGGCCCCCACTTTTGAGGAGATTAAAACCACTGCCTACGACCCTTATAAAGCCGGCAGCTATACCATAACCGAAGCGGCAGAGGCCGCGCAGCTGCCCATAAAACGGTTTATGCTTGGCCAGACGACGCCTAAGGCGCTTAACCTTTACTTAAGCATATCTGGCAGCGAGCTGCCTAAGGTGGAATCGGAAGAGAGTCTGGAAAGTCTGACGCGCTTTAGCCTCACTGTCGTCGTTCCCGCTTTTATCACTAGTGAGCTAGAACGTGCCTTCTTAATTGGTTTCCTTCTTTACCTACCCTTTTTGATTATTGATATCGTCGTTTCAAGCGTGCTAATGTCGATGGGCATGGTCATGTTACCGCCCGCCACTATTTCGCTTCCCTTTAAAATTCTGCTGTTTGTATTAGTGGATGGCTGGAGTTTATTGCTTGGAACGCTTGTACAGGGATTTTTATGACCTGTGAAAATTTTAAAGGCGGGTGATAAGCTTGACGCAAGACCAAATCATGGATATTTTTACGCAGGCTCTTCTGGTCTCGCTAAAGCTGGCAGCGCCAATGCTGATCACTAGCATTATCATTGGCCTTGTCGTGGCTATTTTTCAGGCTGCCACCCAGATTCATGAGCAGACGCTTACCTTTGTGCCAAAGCTGATTATCATTGCCCTTATGCTGCTCTTTACCGGCAACTGGATGATCAGTACCTTGACTGATTTTGTTCACTGGCTGTTTAGCCTGATTCTTCTGCTATGAGGTGCTGCTGTGACCATACAGTTTGAAGGACTGAATATTTATCTGTTGGTGTTCGCTCGAATGTCCGGTTTCATCTTTTTTAATCCGCTGCTGGGGAGAAAAAATATTCCTTCTCAAGTCAGGGCTGGACTGGTGTTAATTCTAACCATGATCATAACCCCCGTACTGCAGGCTCCTGAAATTGCCTATAACAGTATCGACATGCTGTTTTCGATGTTCCGCGAGCTGTCCATGGGCT
>DATMYZ010000270.1:0-5655 GCA_035560675.1 Clostridia bacterium | reverse complement strand
TTTCATCTATTGTCCAGACTCCGGCTGGATTGTAGCTAATCTTAACATAGCTCATGACGCTGGGTGCACCCTCGCGGATGCAGATTAGCGAGCACTGCCTGACAATCTCCATCAGCCGGTCATAATCGCCCTCAATAGTCGTCTCAAACGGGCCGACCACGCAATGCAAACCGCTGGATTTGATATAGGCGATCACGGCATCTACAATGCGAAGCGTTTCGTCACCCTCCACTTTGGGCAGCACCTGAATTGCAACGCTTGCGTTCATCGTACAACCTCCTTATAATATAATATTATATTATTTGTTGAACATCTTTTCGACCGATGGATTTATAACCAACGGCTCGCCGCTTAACGCGGCAATCGTCTTTTAAAAGGTCATATACCAAATGATAAAAGGGGAAATAAGTTGTGAACCACATAGGCACAGTTGAGCTTGTCGAAGCTGAAGTTGATGACTTAAGGGCCATGTTAGCGCTTTATAACGACCACATAGCGCACACCACTGCTCTGTTTGACCATGAAGAAATTGATGTGGAAGAATTCAAGAACCGACTATATATCCATAACGACAGGTATAAAACATTTTGTATTTATGCTGATAATGAAACTGCCGGCTTCTGTTTTTTATCACCCTTCCGAAAGAAAATCGCCTATGATAAAACCGTCGAAATAGGCTTATACTTAAAACCGCAATTTACAGGGCAGGGATTAGGCGGCGAAATCGTCAACTATATGGAAATTGTCGCAAAAACCAACGGTTTCGAAATGCTTGTCGCGTCTGTATCCGGCGAGAATCTTCCGAGCATTAAACTGTTTAGAAAGCTCAACTATGAACAGTGCTCACATTATAAAGCGATTGCTACAAAGTTCGGAAGAAAACTGGATATCTTTGATTTTCAAAAAGCGATTCTAGGGTAAGAAAAAACAATATTTCCTAGGGCTTATTTGTAAATAGAAAAAACGACACATCATTCGCTGTAAGTGCGTCGCTTGAAAAACGCAAGAAGATACCCTAGCAGCGCTTCATCTTAAAGCAATGGTTTAAGGGGCCGCTGCCTTGCCCGAGATTCATCATGGCACGCAGTGCGCCGGTGATATAATCTTTGGCAAGCCTGAACGCTTCCGGCAGCGGATAGCCCAGCGCCAAGTTGCAGGCAATAGCGGAGGACAGGGTGCAGCCGGTGCCATGGTTATTGGGGTTTACCACACGCTCTGAACGATACCAGTGCGCCTCGCCCTGATAGAGCAGTAGGTCGTCTGCCGAATCAGAAAGATGCCCGCCTTTGATAATGATGCCACCCTTTAGCTGCTCTGCCATCGTCTGAGCAGCGCGCAGCATGTCGTCGGTGTTGTGCACGGCAAAGCCGCAGAGGCATTCCGCTTCGGGAATGTTCGGGGTGATGACGGCAGCCATCGGCAGCAGTTTTGTTTTAAGCGTATCAAGCGCGCCATCTGAAATCAGACGACTACCACTGGTCGAAACCATGACCGGGTCGACCACGATGTTCTGCGCACGGTAGTCACCAAGTTTTTGGGCAATAATCTCAATGATGTTGGCATTGGATACCATGCCGATTTTAACCGCGTCTGGGCGGATATCCTGAAAAATGCAGTCAAGCTGCTGTCCGACAAATTCAGGTGTTGTTTCCAGTACGCCGTACACCCCAGTGGTGTTTTGCGCGGTGAGCGCCGTGATCGCGCTCATGGCGTAGACACCATGCGCCATCATTGTTTTGATGTCAGCCTGAATGCCTGCGCCGCCACTACAGTCTGATCCTGCAATGGTAAGAACCTTTTTCATGTACTTCATTCCTCTCTTTCTGCGCGGCAGGTTTTTGCGGCAAAAGCATAAAAAGAAGGGCATCCCTATTCGGGATACCCTTTTCATCATCTTATGAGGCGAAAAATACGCCTTAAAAATTTTGATTGCACCGCATCCCTACGTTGGCATTATCCAAATCAGGTAAGGTCGAGGGGTTATGCCCCTCCTCTCAGCCTTCCAAAAGAAAGCTCCCTTGCAATAGTTATGGTAGCACGTTGCGCGCCGGTTGTCAAACAAATCTGCACAACCTATTTTTCAAGCTCTGCCGTCGGGATAACCATCACCGAAACCTGGTTAGGCATGCAGACGGCGATATCCATATCGCGCCAGAGCCAGCCTGCGTGAACGCAGATCTGATCTGGGCATTGGGAAGATTTAAAATGAATTTGATGATCCTTTACTTCCAGCACCACCGGTACGCCGAACAGTGCGTTAAGGTCAATGTCGTAAGGCTCGGCGTCTTTAGATAAATCGATGATGCACACATCGGTGCCACTGATTGAAACAACGGCGCTCATGGCCGGTTCCTTAGGTTGCAGCTGCCGGTATATCAAAAAACCTACAGAGGCCAGCGTCAGTAATGCAATGGCCGTTATAACAGCAAGCTGTGCTTTTGATGCCGGTCGCTTCATATCATACGCCCTTTCTTGTTCGCAGTCTTTGTCGTACCAGTTTTAATCATAATATAAACCCGTCGCATCGTCAAGCAAGCAGGCATAGCGAAGCCTGACACTTTATAAACGTATCGCCTTTATTATAATTGCTGCCCGGCACCGACTGTTTGCGTATCTTGCGGCAATTTCTTATCGTAAACTGTGAGCAGCACAACGGATGCAATAATTAGCACCGACCCCAGCGCCGTTTTAAAGCCAAACGGCTCATTTAAGGCTAGAATTCCGACGACAATTCCTGTAATCGGCTCAAAAGTGCTTAGAATGGCGGCACGCTGTGGCCCGACAATGGCCGCGCCCATCTGGAAAAGTACCACTGCCCCCACCACGATGGTCATGGCGAAGAAAAAGCACAGTGCCCAGCCAAAAGCCGTTTTAGGCAGCGTCAGATTGCCGGTCAGCGTGATGCCTGAGCCTAGAAACAGGGTACAGACAGCTGCCATCCCAAATCCGACTTTAAAGGGATTTTCTTTACCCATCCCGCTTTTGTCAAGATAAATAATGTAGACAGCATACGCAACGCCTGAAATAACCGCCAAAGCCATGCCAAAAAACTGCGCGGCCTCCCCGGGCGTATAGAAAAATAACATGCCGACGCTGCTAAGCAGCACGCAGCAACACTTAACCGGGCCGATTTTGTCATGAAAGAACACAGCACAACCCAGCAGCACAAAAACAGGATAAACAAAGTGCAGTGTTGTCGCCATGCCCGAAGAAATATAGTTGTAGGAATAAAACAGCAGCGCAGGGGTTAGTACCGACCCGAACAGGCCCAGCAGCGCAATACACTTAATCTGACCGCCAGCTGGTCGAATACTGATTTTTTTGGCTCGCAGCAACAAGTACAGAACCGGCAACGCCAGAACATTTCTCAGTAGAACCAGACTGATGGCGTTCACCCCTTCTGCATAAATATTTTTGGCCATCAGCGGCATACAACCGAAAATAACCGCCGACAAAATAATGTACACGCACCCCTTTAGATAGTTGTCCATAAAAACACATCCCTTGTCTGCACAAAATAAAAGACGCCGCAAATGCAGCGCCTTTTATTTTATACCAGTTTGGCCAAATTAGCAACTGATTACGCATACTTATTGGGCTTGGCAGTCTTTTGGTTTTGAGTATCTTAAAGCCCTTTACCGTAAAGTTAACCGACCTAAAGCAACCAACAGCGCACCGCTAAGAAAATGAAAACCACCGAACGGCCCAGGGTGCGCGAACGCTGATTCTTGACCATTTATCAACAGAGCTGGTGATTATTTTTATCTAAAAACAAAACAGTGGCCAGGTTCACGCAGTTGCATAAACCCGGCCTGTGTTAGAAGCATATAAAATTAGGCTTTCTCAGAAGTTTTTTTGGATGCAGCAATTTTAGTGCCGCGAAGTTTACCATACCATACCAAAACAGCAACGTAAGCTACCGTTGCCACAGCACCAATTCCGTAGGCAACACCCCAAGGGAGGTTAAAGCCAATTTTGGCGTTTGCCAGATACGAAATAGTAACAAATGCATAGAATGCGCCAGGAAGTAATGGCATCCATATCCATTTTGCTTTGCCGTTCTCGCACATCCAAACTGTAATAGCCGCAAATGCGAACAGAGCCAATGTCTGGTTAGACCATGCAAAGTAACGCCACAGTGTGGAGAAACCGGCCGGGCTCGATTTTGCCCAAACCAAAATCGCCGCGACAATGGCAAAGATAATGGCAGACAATGATAAACGTTTGCCGTTAGTGTTCTGAGGAATATGGAAAGAATCAGCAATTGTCAGACGAAGTGCACGCAAAGCGGTATCACCAGAGGTAATCGGCAATACGATAACGCCAAGTAGCGCAATCAAACCGCCAACTGGTCCCAGAAGATCCTTTGCAACAATGCCGATTGTTCCTGTGGCCATACTTGGGTTACCCTGCTGAAGGCCTAAGCTGTAAGCGCCCATAGCGCCTGCCGCCCATACCATCGCGATAAAGCCCTCTAAAACCATCATATTGTAGAATGTCGTACGGCCTTCTCTTTCGCTGACCATTGTACGAGAAATGATAGCTGTTTGTGTAGAGTGGAAGCCAGAAAGAATTCCGCAAGCTACAGTGATAAAGAAAATCGGAATAAAGTTTACCGACTTAAAATAATCGCCATAAGCAAAAGCGCCTGTATTCCAGTTGTCCCATATGTTCAAAAGCGGATAGCCTTTTATGAAAATGCCGCCAAATACACCAACTGCCGAGAATAACAGGATTGCGCCAAAAATCGGGTAAATTCTACCGATAACTTTATCAATTGGGAATACGGTTGCGATGAGATAGTAAGCAAAAATAACACCATAGATGACCCACGTAGAGGCAGATGTTGCCTTGCCATCAAAACCAAGCACCTGAACTGCCGCAATATCGCCAGGGGTATAAATGAACACGGCGCCTACCAGAACAAGCAGTAAGCTAACAAAAACCTGGTAAACAGCGAATACGCTTTTATTTGTGTATTTGCGAATCATATCGGGCATCTGTGTGCCACCGTCACGAAGACAGATCATGCCAGAAAAATAGTCGTGCATAGCACCGCCGATAATATTGCCAACAGGAATTGTGATGAACGCAATCGGTCCAAACAAAATACCCTGAATCGGTCCAATAATCGGGCCGGTACCAGCGATATTTAAAAGGTTAATCAAACTGTTTTTCCACTTTTTCATTGGAACGTAGTCTACGCCATCTTGTTTCGTAATTGCAGGCGTCAGACGGTCATCAGGACCAAATACTTTTTCACAAAAAGAACCATAGATAGCTGCACCACCAATAAGAATGACTAAGCCGATAAGAAATGTTGCCATAAATAAACTCCCTTCCTACATTAAAATAAGTCCGGTCGCGTTCTTATTTTTATAATATCACCTCCCAAAACCAAGTATGAAGCGCTTTTAAAAAGATTCTCCAATTTTCACAAGCGCTGTGAAGATATTGAAAAATAACTACACCCATTTTTGCTGCAATACCGCGTTGCGTATTAAAACAATGCGCTTAAACACTCATCAACGTTTTAGATTCAAGTTGCCTTGAATTGTGTGCCCCCATCCGAATGTTTTATTGGAGCAATGCTGTCAAGGCCCGCAGTCTGGTAGAAACATTAATTTCCAATTTTCCATCGGCCCTATTATATAC
>DATMYZ010000269.1:0-4547 GCA_035560675.1 Clostridia bacterium | reverse complement strand
GCAGAACCAGCATATGCATTTTCTACAAGTTTCAAAGTTGGAACAAAAATTGCTTATTTATAAAAGCACGGCCGAAAAACAGTTCGGTTTGATGTCATTTTAACAGAGTGAAGGAGAATGCAAAATGAAAAAACTTATAGCCCTGGTGATGTCCCTTTCGATGATTTTATCGTTGAGCGCCTGCGCAAATTCCTCAACAGGTGCAAATTCAGGCGGTAACACCACCGCCAGCGGACAAAATTCCGAGTACAGCTTCGAAGTGGGATCCCCCGTCAAAAGGTCCTGGCAGTTTGCCACTCTGGCAGTAGGCAGCTCATGGTACGTTTATGGTGCAACCATCGCTGATGTTGTTTCCAGCCATGATAAAGGGCTTGCATTCGATGTTATGCCCAACTCCGGCGGCGTCGGCAATATGCTTTTGCTGCAAAACGGCGGTGCCGATATCGGGCTGGGATTTAACTGCGTCAATGCGTGGGCCTATACAGGAACTATGGCTTTTGAAAGCACCGGTGCCATTCCCGAGCTACGCGGTCTGGTGGGCACGCTTGATCAAATGTATGTAGGCATTGGAATCCGGAATGGTTCGGGCATTGATGAAATTAGAGATATAGCTGATAAAAAGCTGCCTATCAACCTTTACACCTCCGAGACCGGCTCCGCCAGCGAGTATACCACCCGTTTGGTACTGGAGTCTATCGGCTGCACCTATGAGGATATTATTTTTTGGGGCGGTTCGGTTACCCATACCGACTTTGCGAGTATTGTTGCGGCTTATCAAGACGGAAAGTGCGATTTCTTTATGCAGCACGTTTCTGTGGGACACGCCGCTTTTACTGAGCTGGCACTGACTGCCGACATGCGGGTAGGTCAGTTGGATGAGCAATCCCTTAGCTTTTTGCAGGAGCGCGGCTACAGTGTTGCCACCATGCCTGCCGGCAGCTTCAACGGACAGAATGAGGATGTCGTGTGCGCGGGTATCACCACCAACCTTGTCACCACTGACAAGCTTCCGGACGAGGTCGCCTACCGCATCGTTAAACAGATTTATGAAAACCCCGATGAATTGGCCTTAGGCCATTCCGGTTTTGCCAACTTTAACCGGGAGACCTGCGCCACCCCCAACCTCTACGGCGGATTCCCCCTGCATCCCGGCGCAGAAAAATATTACCGTGAAATCGGCTTGGTTAAGTAATACGTCGTTTGCTTTGGCAGATTGGGGACAAACGCGCCAAAACGCTGAGTCCCCAGTTGCCCGCAGGGTGAGAAAGGGGTAAAGCTGATGAACAGTTTTAAAAGCAGAGAAAATCTGCGGATTCATATACGTAATCTGGTGGCACTAATCTGGGTCGCATTCCAGTTTTATGTGGGATTTTGGGCGGGTATTTCCACAATAGCGCTGCGTGGCGTACACATTGCCTTTGCAGGTGCAATGGTTTTTTTGTCGAAGCCCATGACAAAGGAAGATAAGCTGTCAACCTATATTCTTGATATGCTGCTGGCGGCTACAAGCCTTTTGTGCGGCCTGTACCTTTACCTTGATGCCAGCAGAATCATGTCACGTATGCTTTATATAACCAAAATGACCTTCGCCGAACTGGTGCTGGGCGGAATATTTATATTATTGCTCATTGAGGCCTGCCGAAGAATGCTCGGCATGTCTATGACTATCGTATGCTTGGTGTTTATCACGTACGGCTTCGTAGGCAAATGGCTGCCCGGGCTGTTGGTTCACAGAGGGATGAGCCTTTCAAATATGATTGAGCTTCAGTTTGTCTCCACCAATGGCATCATGAGCACAGCGGCTGGTGTTTCGGCCGACACGGTCTTTTACTTTATGATTTTTGGCGCATTTTTATCGGCGACGCCGGCGGGCAAGCTGTTCATCTCTCTGGCCCGTTTTATCACACGCAAAACAGACGGCGGCGAAGCCAAGTCTATGGTTATTGCCTGTGGCCTTTTTGGCATGATCAGCGGCAGTGCAGCGGCCAACGTCGCGTCGGTTGGCACGCTGACCTACGATTCGGTAAAGGATTCCGGCTTTGACCCCAAATTTGCGGCAGCGGTACTGGCTATTGCCGGCGCAGGTGGGCAGCTAATTCCACCGGTTATGGGAGCGGCAGCATTTCTAATGGCGGATTATGTGGGCAGATCCTATTTCTATATTGTGCTGTTGGCCATAATCCCCGCCGCGCTCTATATTCTTTCGCTCTATTTCATCGTTCATTACGAGGCCAAGAAAAGAGGCATCACCTCTAAAGCTATTCCGGCAGAAGAATTAAAACGAATGATTTTTAAGTACTTCTATTTGCTTCTGCCTCTGGTTTTGCTAGTGTACCTGATTGCTCAGGGAAAAACCGTGCGCTACTCCTCGATCTACTCGATTTTTGCGCTTCTTGCACTGACTACCATTCAAAAGGAATCCCGCATGAGCCCCAAGCAGATTATTGAAACGCTTATCAGCGGTGCCAGTTCTGCGGTTATCGTGGCTATCCCTTGCGCTGTGGCGGGTATTATCGTGGGCATTCTCAGCTATACGAGCCTAGGTTTGACTATTAGCTCCCTCATCTCCCGAATGGCAGGTAATCAGCTTTGGCTGGCGCTACTGCTGACCATGCTTTTGGTTATTATTATGGGTATGGGAATGCCCACCAGTGCGGCCTATATCATGTCTGCCACCCTGTTGGCACCGGCCATGACAAAAATTGGAGTGGAGCTGGTGGTAGCCCATTTCTTCATCTTCTACTTTGCTAATCTATCAATGATTACGCCCCCTGTAGCGCTGGCTTCTTATACGGCGGCAGGCGTCGCCAAAACCCCCTTCTGGGAGACGGGTATTGAAGCCTTTAAATATAGCTTTATCGTTTTTTTAATTCCTTACGTCTTTGTTTATAACCCGGCGGTACTTGGCATTGGCTCACCGCTTAAAATCGTTCTAAGCGTTATCCCGACCATTGTCGGGCTATGGGCAGCGGCGGTGGGTATGATTGGTTTTTTCCTACAACCGCTGAAAAAATCTCAGCGCGCCTATCTTATCTGCGTCGGCCTTTTAATGATTGTGCCGGAAACCATGACCTCCATCATCGGTATTATCGGCGCCATACTTTTCGTCATCTTCAGTATTCGGCAGCAGAAGGGAAATAACCCCGGTCAAGGCAAAGGACCTTCCTCCGATTCTGCCCGGACTGACATAACGGCATCATAGTGAAGTACGTTTAAAAAGTTTTATTCAATTTAAGTCCATCGAAACAAGAGCGTTCAATAAGGTACAGACGTACCATATTGCGCGCTCTTGTGTTATTCCAAAGCTAATGTGAATGTAATGGGTTGGAAGAAGCGTGAACACATGACGTAAAACGGGCTGCAATAACCATAGAAGGGTATTGGTTACTCAAGGGCCGCGGTTCTATATTTCTGTTTACCAATATTCAAAAACAGATTGGGCTATGGTATAATAATAGAAAACTGTTGTAACGATTCTTGAGTTTCAGCTTAACAAGCTTAAAGAAAAGTGGATATATCTCAGCTGCCCGGTAGAGAAAGGAGCCCCCTATGGCCTATTATGATGAGCAATTACAGCTGCTTCAGCAGCAGGTAGAACAAAAAAAGAGCCAAGAGTCCAAGCTGGAAGAACTATATATTCAGCGCGAGCAATTAGCTACCAAAGTGGATGCGCTTAAAAAGTGTAAGTTAGACGAGCAGGCTGATGTTGACCGTCTGGAGGGTCACAGCTTAGCGGCTTTCTTTTATGGCGTTATCGGTAAGATGGACGAAAAGATAGATAAAGAGCGAGAGGAAGCCTACGCTGCCAGCGTTAAGTATGATGTGGCCGCACGTGAGCTTTCTGCGGTGGATGATGATATCCGACGTGGCGAGGCAGAAATCAGCCGACTGCGCGGATGTGAACAGCAGTATGAACAACTGTTAAAGGATAAGCTGGAGGCTATTAAATCCAGCGGGTCTCAAGAGACCATGGTAATCTTTCGGGCTGAGGAGCATCTCTCATATCTGGAGAGTCAAATGAAAGAGCTTCAAGAGGCCCTTCATGCCGGAAAGGCAGCGCTTGAGACCACTGACGGCATCCTGTCCAGCCTTAATAGTGCAGAGGGCTGGGGTACTTGGGATCTGCTGGGCGGCGGACTGTTTTCGGATATGGCAAAACATAGCCATCTCAACGACGCTCAGCAAGAGGTCGAGTATCTACAGGTGCAGCTGCGCCGTTTCAAAACAGAGCTGACCGATGTGACGATTCATGCAGATATGCAGGTCAGCATTGATGGCTTTTTACACTTTGCGGACTATTTCTTTGACGGATTATTTGCAGACTGGGCGGTGTTAGATCGAATTAACCAGTCCCAGACGCAGGTACAGAATACCAAAAGCCAGATTGAGCGTGTCATAAACCGTTTGTCCGCCATGTCTGATTCCACTGATCAAGCGCTCAAAAGTGAGAGAGCCAGTCTGCGGGATTTAATCGTGAAGTCAGTGCTGTGAAGCTATGGTTCGGCTATAATCAGAACATTTTTTGTGTTCTATAGGCAGTATTATTT